>JABUVA010000010.1:0-2986 GCA_021442885.1 Methanobrevibacter sp.
ACCACTACTATTTTGAGTAGTATGTTTAACTGTGGATGTATTAGTAGTATTAGTCTCATTTAAAGTAACATTACCAGTATCTGGGAATGAAGTATCTAAAACAATACCATCTGAATTAACAACAGACATACTATTGAAATCAAAAGCAAAAATACCAACAGAAATTCCTATAGTAAATGCAATAATTAAAATTAATACAATAAGTAATTTATTAGTACCACTATCCTTAGATTCCTTTACCTTTTTATTAAATTGTTTGTCACCCTTCTTAGGGTTAATAATATATTTTTGAACAAGATCATTTTTTTCTTTATTTCTCTCATCCAAACTTCTTTTCCTAACTTTTCTTCTTCTTTTATTCGGATAGGGCTTGCCTTTGCCTTGCATTGAACGAATTCTATTAGTAGCTTCATATTTATTTAAATCATTGAGTCTTTCTTGATATTTAGCTTTAAAATACCTATATCTCTCAGGAGATAATTTACCGGCCTTATAATCATTATCAAGACTCCTCATAATATTTAAAAGTTTTTGCTTATCGTTAGGCATTGCAACCCCTCACTATTTACATCATAATATTATATATAATAACTTTAATTTATAGTTTACTTAAAAAATATGTTTAAAGTAAATAATTTATATTTCAATATATTTAGAAATAAATGTTTTATTGGTTATTAAAGCTATTAAATTCACTGTATATCTAATAAAATTAATGTATGTTATCTTTGAAAAATAGGATAGGAACCTAAAACTTTAAAAAAAGAAGTATTATCTTCAATTCTACCTAAAATATTTTTAATATTTTCATCCAACCTATGACCTACTAAATCTATAAAAAAGATATAATTTCCTAAACCCTTTTTAGATGGTCTTGATTCAATTTTAGCCAAGTTGATATTAGCCTCATAAAATATTCCTAAAATTTTGTAAAGTGCCCCTGGACTATCTTCAAAAATAGAAAAAGCAATTGAGGTTTTATCATTACCTGTAGGCACATGATCGTGATTAGATACTACAACAAAACGAGTTTCATTATTAGAAACATCCTGAATATTATCTATTAAAATATCCATATCATATAATTCTGCAGCCTTTTTATTTCCAATAGCTGCTGCATTTTCCATTCCTACAATACTCTTAACTGCATTAGCTGTACTTATTGCAAAATGTGGTTGAATATTATTTTGATTAATAAAATTTTGGCATTGGCCTAAAGCTTGTGAGTGAGAATAAATATCTGTAATCTCTTCTAATTTTACACCTTTATTAACAATTAAATTATGATTAATTGGAAGTACAACCTCATTTAAAATTTTTAAATTATATTTATGTGCAAATAAATCAAGAGTTTGTGTAACTGAACCTTCAATAGAGTTTTCAATAGGAACAATCCCTTTATCACATTCACCTGTTGAAACACTTTCTAAAACTGCAGGAATAGTACAAAAAGATATTAAATTATCAGAAAGTTTACTTGCAACTTCATGAGTAAATGTTCCTTTAGGACCTAAAAATGACATTGGTTTTATAGTAAGCCCTCCTTTAAAAAAAATAAGATATATAGCTAAAAATAGCTATATTTAAGATTCTAAATCTACAATTAATTTTAAAATATCGGTTTGAGTTATTATACCAACTATATCTTCATCGTTGTTAATAACTGGCAAACCATTAAATCCTGTTTCTATCATTATCTCATCAGCATTAGAAATTGAGTCTTTCTCATTGATAGATAATGGATTTTTAGACATTATATCTTCAACAAACACTTCTTTAAGTTGTGTTTTCTGATATTTATCTGGAATATTTTTCTTAACATCAATAAATGCACGAATTAAATCTTTTGATGTAATCATTCCAACTAACTCATCATCTTCAATAACTGGAAGTCTGCCTACTTTAGAATCAAGCATTAATCTTCTTGCATGAACTAATCTTTCAGATGGTGAAACAGAAGTTATGTCTGTTGACATTACTCCATCGATTAATATTTTTTCAAAAGCTTTACCATTAGCTAAAGTTAAAAAGTCAGCTTTAGAGACTATTCCAATTAAGTTATCTCCATCAACAATAGGAACAGAACCTATTCCATTTTCAAGCATTAATTTAGCTACATCAACTAAAGACATATCTTCAGGAGCAGTAATTACATCTTTCAACATAACAGAGACTATGCGAACTTGAGATATTGGTTTTTTTTCAAATTTTGCAGAACCAATTTTATCAGCAATATCTCTTTCAGATATAATACCTACTAATTCTTTTTTATTATCTTGATTTGTATTTAAAACAGGTAAACGAGATATTTTGTGTTTACGCATTAATTTAATAGCATCTGTTAAATTTTGATCTTTATCAATTGTTATTAAATCTTCTGTCATTAAATTTTTTATTTTCATAACTCCACCTCCATGTTTATAGAGTTATTTAGAATTTTTTAATAGCTTTAATAACATCTCTTTCAGTTATAATACCTACAATTTCATCATCTTCAATAACAGGTGCTCCACCTATATTATTTTCAGCGAATTTTAAACATAAATCACCTAATTTTTCATTAGGTTCAACAGTTACTAATTCTTTAACCATGAAGTCTGAAAGTATTGAATTTAAAGCTTCTTCAGCAGAGTTTTCTCTTAAGTTATCAAATAGGTTTTTATCATTTAAGAATTTAATAATATCAGATGATGTAACCATACCTAATAATTTTTTATTAGCTCCAGATATGTCTGCATCTCCTCCAACTATTGGTATTCTTCTTAAACTGTTTCTAACCATGATTTTACATGCACTTTCAACAGGAGTACCTGGAGTAGTTGTAAATACTTTTGTACTCATATAATCTTGTACTTCTTCACTAGTTAAAACTCCAGCCATAGATAATGCAATATCTCTTTCTGTAATAATACCTACTAGATTTTCATCAGCATCAACAATAGGAATAGCACCAATTCTATTATCTAACATTGTTCTAAGTGTGTCA
>JABUVA010000010.1:3045-5584 GCA_021442885.1 Methanobrevibacter sp.
TACATTAATAGCTGCTAAGAAATTATCATCATATTTATTTACAATTATGTTAAATTTGTCTCCTCCTCCAAGGAAGTTCATAATATCCATAACAGTAACAATACCTAATACTTTACCAGAACCAGGGTCTGCAATTGGTAATCTTCTGAATTTATGTTCCATCATAACTTTAGCTGTGTCTTTAATACTTTTACTTGGTGGGATTGATATTACATCTCTACTAGCAATTTCCATTATGTCTCCATCTTTATCTGGAGTTTTAGTTTGATGTTCAATTGATCCTCTATTTCTGGATTTTCTTACATTAATTGCTGTTTTATCTTTCATTTTTACACCTCATAATCGTATAGTCACAGTTTTTCAATAAAAACAATAAAATAAAAATAATCATTCTATATTCAAAATAGTATGAATCTGTGGAATTGTACAAACTTCAAAATACTCCCCTACAATCTCTGAAAATTCAAATAATTTATTAGTATTTCCCTTCCATTCAGAAATGGGACTAGAAGGTTGGATATCAATTTTAAGATTATTTTTATTTAATATACTTTCGAAAAGTCTTTCTATTACCTCTTTAATCGTACTTGTTTTTGTTGTCGGTAATGTGACAATTTTACAATATACTTTTATTGATTTAACTATTAATAAATTTAGTGATTTAATTTCTAACTCAAAAATATTTTCATCATAATCTTCTTTAAAGTGTTCTGGAAGTTTTATATCTAATGAAACTATATCTAGATTATCAATTTTATCAATATTATCTGGTAGTGTCCCATTTGTTTCTAATAAAACATCTAAATCAAGATTTTTAGAAACTTCAGATATAAATTCAGGGTATAAACTTGGTTCACCACCTGTAAATGATACTGTTTTACAATCTGGTGTTTTTAGTTTATTGATTTGATTAATAACTTCCTCTGTTGTCATTAATTTGCCTGATTTTTCAGATTTACTCTTGTAAGTATCGCAATAGCTACAATCTAAATTACAACCTGCAAAACGGACAAAAATCTGTCTTTGACCAACATAAGGGCCTTCGCCTTGAAAACTTGAAAATATTTCAATAATAGGAGCTTTCATACTTATTCCACAAGTTCTTTAGTATATAATGCCCCTTGTCCAATTCCTTCATTTACACAAACTGATATTGAAGATATGTTATCATATTTTTTAGATAACTCTTCAACTAACAAATCTGCAAAATATTTAGATAATTCTTCAGCTGAAGTGTATGGTAAATCTAAAAACACACAGTCAACAGAAGGAAGAGAATATCCTTTTCCATCAACTTTAAAATGAACAGTATTTGCATTTTCTAACTTTTCAATTGAATCTTCTAGTTTTTTAAAGTCTTTAAATTCAATTAGATTATTTTGAACTGGAATTAAAATCCTATGATCTAGTTCACTACAACGAGCATCAATAAAAGATTTAATATCTTGAAAATCAACTACAAAATCAAATTTCCCTGAGCATTCTCCTTCAACTTCAATATCTACAAAGTAGGAATGCCCATGAATATGACCACAACTTGAATGACCTGGAATTAAATGTGCTGATGAGAATCTTAAACCAGCTTGAATACCATTAATTAAAATTTTCATAATAATCACTTATAATAAATTAGTTTTTGAAATATCATTTTCAATAGTTTTTAATTCTAAAATAAAGATGTTTACAATTTTATTTATTAAATCTATCAGATTATCATTGTTGAAAATTTGATTGTTTTCATTATCTTTAATATCAAATAATCCAATAGTATCAACATCATCAGGAGTTCCCTTATCTTCTAAATTAAAGGCAAAATGAATCTTCATACTACTTAAACTAGCTGTAGCAATAGATATAGAGAGTTTTCTATTATTAATGAAAATATCATCCCCTTCTCTTTTAGTAGGAATTCCTTTTTCAAATAATATTTCTCTAAAAATCATAACAAGAAGTCTTTGACGTAAATAAGCTATTCTCATATTTGCTGGTTGACAATCAAAAAATTCACAAATAAAATTAACCATATTATTAGACTTTATTTCAAGACCAACATCAGCAAAGTCTTTTAAATTATCTGGGGTGATGTTAACAGGCCCTACCCATGTTATAATAGATGAACCATAAATTCCAAACTCTTTAAAAGCCCATGAAGCATCAATTTGGCTTCCATCATACGGGAATACTTCTTCAATATGTTTATGTTTAATATTCATAAAATCTCCTTATATTAAATATAGTTTTTATTTTTATAAAAATTTATGTTACAGATAAAAATTCAACAAGATTTAGTTGAGTAATTTAAATCTATTGTTATTTATTTTAGAATATTAAATTCCTTTTGAAAATTTAAAATGTATAGCTATTGGATTTTAAAAATAAGATATAATTTCAATTTAAATTAAATATTAATTAATAATATTGAAAATTAGCTAGTTTTTAACAGTGCCATAAACACTAGTGAAATTATTATATAAAAACAGTTTTTAGAAGTTATTGCAATTTTATGATTTGAAAGCAATTTTGAAATTTATTAAAAAAA
>JABUVA010000010.1:6173-7551 GCA_021442885.1 Methanobrevibacter sp.
CTTCTATAATTAACATTATATATTCTTTATCAATTTCACCAATGTCTAATTTTTTGATTAAATTAATTGATTTTATAATAATATCATCTATACTGCATTTATAGTTTGTAAGAGCTATTAATGCTAATTTAATTATATTTTTATCATCAATAGCTTCTTTTTTCTCGTATTTATCTTCAATTTCAGCTAATATATCTTCAGCATTGTAGTCCTTTAAGGAACTTAGTGTGAAATCATATTCAAGGCCTTTATTTAATTCAAATGAGTATATATATTCTTTAATTTCTTTATTTAAGACTATTACAGATTCTACTTTCTTTTCATACATTTTAAATGTTTCATGTGCATAGTTGAAAAATCTTGTCAATACCCTTGAATTTAAATCTGAACTTTGAAACTCAATATCAATAAGTCTTCCATCTTCAGTAGATATTAGAATATCCATTATATGAGTTTTCAGATCCTCACCTATGATTTCAGTGGGATACGCTGCTTTAACTTTACCATCAACGCCTATAACTTCTAAAAATGATGATCCATAAGTATAGAACATATATTTTAGAAGTTTATCTTTAAGATTATGATAATTTTTTAATCGATTTTTAGATTTCATAAGTTTATATTGTTAATAAGTCTATATAAAGTTTGTTTAAGTTAAAATAGAAAATTTACTTCAAATAAAAGAAATTTTAACTCATATAAATTATTCAAATTAAAAACAATTGGTTATAGTAAAATTAAAATTATGCATCAACACTAATTTTAATAAAAATAAGGACTCTTTCTATAAGTCTTCTGATTTTTGATAGTGATGTGCAAATCGAAAAAACTGTATAAATATTATTTATTTTAAAGAGATAATTGATGTAAATATTAATAATAAGAAAAAACTATTATTTTATATGTTAATAAAAATTAAAAACATGTTTGTTTAAAATAGGGGCGTTAAACATCATTTATTTAACTTTTACGATGTGGAGATATTGTTGGTTTTTAGATTATGCGAAAAATGTTTTTAAAGAGGCTATGAATTTTGTAAAAATTCGATTATGTCATTTAAAATGATTGTTTTCATTTAGAACCAAAAGAAAGAGTTTGTCCTTCTTGTGGTTTTCATAATATTTAGAAAAAATGAAGTATACAAGAGTATTATTATAAAAAACTGCTAAAGAACAATATAGAAAAGATTTTCCCAAAACATATCAAAAGAAAGTACAAAAGATGGAATAATGACATGGTTCATATTAAAATTATCACACTGGAACAAAACAAACACCAACTATTAACAATATCAGAAGACTTTTTGAAAGATCCATTACTTTTTTCATAAGAAAATTAATATAGTTAGTTTAACAATCTTTATTTATGTTAGTTAATG
>JABUVA010000010.1:8501-20139 GCA_021442885.1 Methanobrevibacter sp.
TATGAGGATACAAACAATCAAATATATTACAATATAAAAATGCTTAGTTTAAAAGCAAAAAGAGCTATGGAATTATTAAAAAAAGATGGAATTGCAATATCCGATATGTTTTTTCCAAGTTCCATGTGTTCATACTATATGAAAGACAATAAACTTGATTTAATAGGTATTTGCGATAAAATAGAAATAATTGATGGTGCTTACTACCCTATAATATTTAAAAACAATAGTCCTCCAATGAAAGGTGTTTGGAAGCAGGATGCTATAGAACTAGCTGCACACTCCCTTTTAGTTGAAAGAGAATTTGATTGTGATGTTTTTGTTGGTTTTGTTGAATATCAAAAAATTGATGAACGTAGACCTGTTATAATGGATGTAAATTTAAGAAAAGCTATATTTAATATATTACATGAAATTAACCAACTTAAACTGCTTAAAAAAGCACCTAAAGTTAAAGTAAATGAAAATAAGTGTAAAATATGTGAATGTAGAAATATATGTTTAGAAGAAAAGGTTTAAAATTTATTATTTCCTTTTAATCTATCCATATCAAAAATAGCTGTATCTGCAATAGCCATTACAGCCATTACCCCTGCCTGAGTAGGATCAGTAACTACTAAATCAACAACCTCTGTAATACTACCAGGCATATTTAATGAAATAATTAGAATATCATTTTCTTTTTTTAATTTTTTAACAACTTCAGTAATCTCTCCACCCATAAGAGAACCTGCAAGAACTAGAGCATGAATACGTGGCAATCTAGCAATTCCATCAACTGCTTCAGCAATAGCTGCTTCTCCAACTAATGGAATTGTATCTACACCGATTCTTTCTCCACGAATATTATGCCTATCTGCTTCTGTAATAGCTCCTAATGCAACTTGTGAAACCTGTGCACCGCCACCCATTATAACAATACGCTTTCCATAAATATCATAAGAAGATCCATGAGTTTCAACAGATATAACTTCAGGAACTGTTTTAATATCATCAATTAATTTATCAATGTCTTCTACATCTTCAACTTCTAAATTAACTGTTGCAGTATCATTTGAATTAACAAGTAGATGAGTATAAGTAATGTTTACATCATGATTACTTAACATTTTAGTAATTTCATTTAAAACATGTTTTTCCTCATCTGTTTTAATAGTAATTGCATAATCTGTCATATTACTGCCTTATCATATCTAATTCTGCATGTGCTCTTTTCCATAAACTTAAAAAGTTATCTTCTCTTTTTACTGGAATAATATCTAATCCTAAAGCCCTATGTTCTGGAATCCATTCTTTTTCAAATACAGGAATTTCTACTTTAATTGGCTCTGAAGTTTTATTTACAACAATGAGGTTTCTATAAGGGAAATCCCATTCAACAATATATCCTCCAAGAGCTACCATGTGATAGGGTCTCATTACAAACTTCATATAATCACCTCATAATACTCCAAGTGCAATAGCTAAAACTCCAAGTAAACTTGCAACTACAGACACTGGTAATAATTGTCTATTTGTAAATACTGGTGAGAATGCTGAGAAGATTCCCATAGCTAATACAAAGATTAAAGCAACAATTATGTTTAAAATTATTCCCCATGAGAATAAATTAGTTGGAATTCCAATGAATAACAATGAAAACAATGCTGCAAGAGTAAACATTAAAAATCCTCTTGTAATGAAGACTATTCCTCTGTATTTAGCTGCATATTCCATATATGGTCCTTCAATAACATCTGATTTAGCTTTAATAAATGAAAATGGATATTCATTTAAAACAATCATATATCCTAAGAAGAATACAACTGCTGCAATCATACCTGAAACTGTAAATAAGTAAGGTCCATGGATATGTTGATATTCAACGATTTTTTCAAGGAAAATACTTCCAGATTGAGCTACTGGTCCAAATAATGCTAAGTATAATGGAAATGAACCATAGGTAATCATTCTTAAAGATCTTTTAGCACTTATATCTTCAATAAAAGATCTTGTAACATCAAGGTTTACTCCACCTTTTACAAGGTCTGGAAATGGCATTCTAACAGACATTACTGATTTTGATAATGCTCCCATTAACACATAACAAATTTCCTCAACTTTAAGTAGTCCAATAATAGCTATTAAACTAGATAAAGCTGGAATATAAAATGCCTGTGGTGTTAAAGCTATTAAAATAACAAGAACCACTATAAAACAAACAACAGGCAATGCTTTAAATAATCCTGGAACTGGAGATGATGGTTTTATATTATCTTTAAAAGCAAATTTAATTGGTGCCATAATCCCTGGAGAAGTTACAGGTGGCCCTATTCTTTGTTGAATTCTTGCATGTACATATTTTCTTTCAATACCTGGCAAAAAGGTACTTACAATAAAACATACAATAACTGTAACAATTAGTGCTAAGATTCCAAATATAATTGTATCTATTGTCATTTTCTATCTCCTAATTATTTCAATTGCTCTATCTGTACATGTAAAACATGGGTCACATTGAACAATAGCTAATTGTGCATCTGTTACTTGATCACCAATACATGCATATTGCATTGCTCCAATATTTGCCATAGATGGAGTTCTAATAATACAATGCCTTACTTTTCCATTTTCAATTGCATATGAGTGATAGAGTGTTCCTCTTGGAACTTCAATATAGCTATCTGTTATATCTGTATCAACCATTTCCCAATCATGATTTACTACTTTTCCTTCAGGTAATTGGTCAATAACTTGTCTTACAATTTTTATTGCTTCAAATGATTCTAATGCCCTAACTATTAAGTTAGATTTAACATCTCCATCAGGTTGTGTTATTATATTAAAGTCAAATGGTTCATATTCACTCATACGTGTTCTTAAGTCGTTTGGAACACCTGTTGCTCTTAGTGAAGGTCCTGTTACTGCTAATTTTAAAGCTTGTTTTTGAGGTAGTACTCCAATACCTGTTATCCTACTCATTATTATGTTATCTGCAGTAAATCTTTTTACAAAATCTGTTAGACCTGCTTCTATAGTATCCATTCCTTCAATAATTCTTTGAATTCTATTATCATCAAGATCACATCTAGGACGTACTCCTCCAAGAACAGAACAACCATATTGTACTCTGTTTCCTCCTACCATACTTAAGAGTTCCATTACAGTTTCTCTTAGGTAGAAAACTCTCATTGAAAATGTTTCATGTGAGAGTACTTCACAACCATGTGCTAAATAAAGGAAGTGACTATGTAAACGTTCAAGTTCAGACATAAGTACTCGAATAAATTGAGCTCTCTCTGGAACTTCGATACCAAGACCTAATTCTCCTGTTCTACAAGAGTTCCATATATGTGAGTTAGAACAAATTCCACAAATTTTCTCAGTAAGTGCATTTGCTTTTTCAACTGGTAAACCCTCCATTATTCTTTCAACCCCTCTATGGTTTACACCAATTGTAATCTCAGCTTCACGAACTATCTCATCTTCAACAAATAATCTTAACCTATATGGTTCTAAAGCTGCAGGGTGAACAGTACCTAATGGAATTTCTGTTTCAATAACATTACTATTTGGTATTTTTTCATCCATATTAAACCTCCCTTTATATTAATCTTGCTCCAGTAATTTTGGTAAAACTGACACTAAACCAGATAAAACATCTTGTGGCCTTACAGCACAACCAGGCACTTTTGCATCAACTGGAATAACTTTATCAACAGGTCCTTCAATTTCTTCAGAAGGAATATCTCCATGAATATTATTATAAACTCCACCCATCAATGCACAGCCACCAGCTGCAATTACAATTTTTGGATCTGGAATAGCTTCATAAATTGCTTCTAAAGGTTTTTTGTTTAAAGCAGTTACAGGCCCTGTAACCACTAATACATCAGCTTCACGAGGATTCCATGTTAAAAAAACCTTGTATTGTTCAGCATCAAATCTTGGTGATAAAACTGAATTAACAATTTCAATATCACACCCATTACATCCACCAGTATAAACTAACATGAGATGTATTGCTCTTTTTCTTGCAAATGATTTAATTCCCATATAATCCTCCCTTTAATCCTCTTTATTTTTAATAATAGTTTTATCTGATAAATATTTTGAAATAACCTTAAGTTTATCTTCAGATATTTTAACAGGCATATTTAACAAGTCTGAAACTTCAATATGTTGCTGACCAACAGAATTTGGATGTATTGTTCCTTTAAGACCAAACAATGCATAAACTGGACAGAAATCATGACAATAATAACATACAATGCATTTTAAAGAATCAAGCTCAGGGATTTCAGTTTTAACCCATTGATCAGTTAATTTAACAGGACTAGCTAAAGCTTTCATTTCAATAGCTCCTGTTGGACAAACATTAGCACATCCAGCACAGCCAATACAAGCATCAGCATCTAATGTTTCCTCTTGAACAACATTACCAGTAGCTATTTGTCTTCTTAACTCCATATCTGTTACTCTATCAGCAGCAAAAAATATTCTTTTAAAGTTAGAAAATGCTCCATTTAAAGCTATTTTAAGTAAATCTTTCATTTAAATACCCTCTGTTGAATCTTTAAACTTTCTCTCGAAGATAAATGAATTAGCAGGACATGCATTAACACAAGCACTACAGTAAACACAATTTTCTTCATTAACTTCAAATCCATTATCAGTTTGATTAATTGCTTCATAAGGACATGCTTCATAACATAAACCACATTTAATACATATTCTTTGGTCAATAGTATTGAAACCTTCTTTAACAACTTTTTTATCTAATGTAGTTCTTGGAATTGCATCAACAGGACAGTAAACAGAACATTTACCACATAAAATACATTTATCTAAATCTACTTTAATATCTCCTCTGTTAAATTCCATTGCATCCTTAGGACATACTTCAACACAAGTTCCGCAGGAAATACACTCTTCAGAGATAGAACCATCCCATTTATCAACTATGTATTTTCTTGCATTATAAACATCACAAACTTGAACACATAAACCACAACTTACACAAAAGCCTTTAAGGGCAGGATGAGCATTACCTGTGTTTTCATCAAAAATAACCATTGAATTATTCTCTCCAAGAGTAGAAACTGGACAGATATCAATTGATTTTTTATGACTAGTTTTTACATTTGTAACATCTTTTGAAGGATCATATCTCTGTTTATCATCAATTCTAATCATTGAACCATTTTCAGATGTATCAGCACATAAACCACAATTAACACAACTAACAATTGTTCCTTCTTGCTCTGTATTAAGTTTATTAATCTTAACTATGAAATCACTAACAGAAATTGCATCATGAGGACATGCATCAATACAATTTAAACAAACAGTACAACTATCATTATTTATAATTAAATGTTTGTTAATAGAGTCATTAGGACATGCATCAATACAAAGTCTACATTCTGTACAAATTCCTTCATCACGTTGATTTTTAACTATAATTGCCTCAGTTGGACAGTAATCAGCACATCTTCCACAAAATATACAATCATTTATATCAGTTCCAAAGTAAGCTCTTGTAACTTCAGTTTTAGTAGAAACCTCTGGATTTTTATATGTAGGCAATGTAACATTTAATGATTTAATAAACTCCATTTGTTTTTCTTCATTAGCCTCAAATCCATCTACTCTAGATTTTGTTGGACATGCATCAACACAAACTCCACAACGTGAGCAAATACCATAAACAACACTATCAATAATACTAATGTTATTAGTAGGACAGTTGTACATACAAATACCACAAGCATTACACTTAGTTTTATCTACAACATAACCTCCATAGCTATTAATAAAAATAGCATCATTAGGACAATTTTTATAACAAGCACCACAGGTAAGACAACTAAATGCTTTACCTCCAGTAAGCTTAATAGCTTTTGTAGGACATTTTTTAATACATTCTCCTATTCCATCACATGTATTTGTTGATAAAAACATAATAAACCTCCTACAAATTAATTACTACTCCCTCTTGCGAATAAAAATTTACCTAATAAAACACCTATTAACGCTGCTAAAAAGGCTGTGGATAAAGTTGTATCATTATAATATGGGAATTGGCCAAGTAGCCATGCAAAAATAATTCCAACAATTAAAATAACAACATAAGATCCAGTAGTAAAATTAACACCAGATATAGGATTATTTTTAACTTGTGAACCTAAAATTAAACCAAATATAAAACCAAATATAATTGGACCAAAATTTAATATCATAAATTCACCTCATTCCTCACTAAACTTTTTAAATCCTGCAAATGCTATTACAATTGCACTTAATCCAACAAACACTTTCAAACCAACAAAAATATTAAGATAAGGAATAATTCCCGCATTAGTAACATCTGGATAATGGAAAATATTGCGGATAACTGTTGGAACAACATTAGAGATATCTGAACCTACATTATATAAAAATGATCCTGCTACAAATAAACCAACTAAACCAAATATAATAAACATTAATGCTCCGAAATTTTCCAAAATATCAATATATAAATGTGAAAATTTAATAGGAGATCCATCAATACCATAAATAAACACTGAAAGGATTACTCCAGCTGCAATCATTGCACCTCCTTGGAATCCTCCACCAGGAGTAATATGGCCTCCAAGAATGGTCATTACACCTAAACAAAATAGGAGAATTGCAATAGGAACTCCAATAAGTTTTAAAATTATACTTCCTTGACTCATTCTTCTTTACCCCCTAATTTACCTCTTCCAAATACTAGTAAAACTATTAAACCAGCAGTTAATAAAATCAATGATTCACCAAGAGTATCATAACCTCTAAAATCAAATATAACAACAGTTACTAAATTTGGAGCTATATCAGTTCCTAAAGTATTATAAATATTACTTACACCTGGAACAATCATTTTACTTAAATGGAACAAAGAATCCAAAAGAGTAATTGAAAATATAGCAACAGCAACAGTAGCTATTAAATTTCTAATTCCTTTAGACATATGCAGACCCCCAGTAAATAAATACAATAATAATTGCTAAGGTTAAAATACCATAAAATATCATCTTGTTTAGCGAATCTTCCTGCTCTGATTTAAATTTAGGTATTAGAGGCATGTTAACAACTAAAATAATAGCTAATATTAATACAACAATTCCTGAAAGTAAAATATTTACATGCCTTATTAAAAGAGCAACTAAACAGAAAGATACTATTAAAAGAAATTCTGCTGCTAAAGTTCCTGAAACATCACTATTACTTACAGGACCTCCAGAAAATAGCTGTTTGAATTTTTTAACAGCTTCAAAGAATTTATCATACAACCACATCTATAACAAACCTCCTGCAAATTGTGAAATTCCAGTAGTAACGATTCCTGGGAAGAAACCTAAAACAATAATTATTATCAGAAATACGACCATCGCAAATACCATTGATTTTGGAGCTTTTTTATTTGAGATTTTAAGAGTATTTGGTTTTGGTCTTAAAAACATTGTATAGAATGCTTTTACAAATACTACAAATGTAGCTATACTAACAATAATTGCAAGTAATGATAATTCAGGATATCCGCAACTTAAAGAAGCTTGAACAAGCATTAATTTACTTTGGAATCCATTTAAAGGTGGAACACCAGCCATAGCCAATCCAGAGATTAAAACTAAAATAGCTATTTTTGGATAATATCCAATTAAACCACCCATTTTACGAGTATCTGTCTCTCCAGATAAGTATGCAATTGCACCAAATCCTATAAATAATGATGCTGTGATAATAATTTCATTTACTGCTTGGAAAAGACCTGCAGTTATTGCAAATTGTGTTCCAAGCCCTATACCTAAACCAATGAAACCTAATTCACCAACAGCTAAGAATCCTATCATTCTTCTATAATCAGTTTGTGTTAAAGCCATAGTTACTCCTAGAATCATTGCTATAGCAGAGAATACTACAAGTAATGCTTCAAAGATTGGTACAGCACTGTAAATTCTAAACATGATTAAGATAATTGAAACCATTGAAATAACAGTAAATGCTTGAAGTAAAGCTGATGCATGAGGTTCTGCTTTTGAATACATTCCAGACTTAATAGTGTGGAATGGAGGTAAACCAGATGCATATAACCATCCAAAGAATATTAAACCACAAGACATTAAAAATACAGGTGATGTAATAGCTACTTTACCCATTCGTATTGCTGCTACAATATCAGTTATATTAACAGATCCAGTTATTGCAAGTAAGAATCCAACACCTAAGAGAATCATTGGACTTCCAATAGCTCCTAGAATCATATATTTTAAAGCCATTTCATAGTTATTATCAAGTGAAGAAGCTGCAACAATACCTACTTGAGCTAATGCAAGTATTTCAAAAAATACAAACATGTTAAATATATCATCAGTTAAAAGTAATGCTGTTACAGCAGCTATACCCATAAATAATAAGAATATATAAGGTCCTGAAGCTTTTTTGTATTTATTAATATATATTAAAAGAACAAGGAATGCTAATATTCCTAATATTACAATGAATATTTTTTGTAAAACACCAAATGAATAGACAATAGATGGATGATAAACCATTCCAGTTATAGAATCTGTCATTGGCAGAAATCCACCAAAGATATGAAGACCATAATTTGATAAAAATGGAATTATTGGTATTACAATAGCTACAACAAGTGCAATTACTTTAATTGTCTTGTTGAATCTTGAGAGAGCACTTACAAATAAAGCACAGATTAATGGTATGACAACCATAAGTGGAATCCAAAGTTCACTCATCCTTACCCTCTCCTTTTGAATTACCAGATAGCATTACAGAAGTGCTTAAAGTTCCGTATTTTTTATAAAGAACCATAGCAAGAGCAAGCATTACAGCTAAAGTACTAGCACCTATTACAATACTTGTTAATACTAATCCAAATGGAAGAGGATAAGCTGCATTAGCAGCATAATATGCTTTATCAACATTTGGCATTATAATAGGAACAATACCTCCAGGCCTATATCCAATAGCAATTATAAATAGATTAACTCCTTCTTCAATAAAGGCAATACCAATTATTTTTTTAATAATATTGTCAATGAAGATAGCCGCCAATAATCCAATGATTATTAATACACCAGCAGTAATTAAAACTGATAGTTGTGTGAATAACATTAGCTATCCTCCCTTTGAGTCTTTTTAACAGCTAAAGCTATAAAAGCCGGTATAATTGCAACACCTACAATTGCCTGTGTTAATGCTACATCTGGTGCAAGTAAAAGCTGGAATAAAACCGCTAAAGCACCACCAGAAAATCCAGTTAAAATAGCTGCTTTAAATAAATCAGATTGAATAAGAGCAAGAATTGCACTTACAACAGTAATAATCATTAAAACATAACCAAACATCTTACTCCCTCTCTTTTAAATCTAATGTAGCTACTGAAAACCCACTATCACTACTATCATCAACAAAAACTGTTGATTGTTCTAACTCTTGTATTTCCTCTTTACTATGAACAAAAGGGCTTTCAATTTCTTCATCTTCATCATCAGTCTTTTCTAAATCAGGATTGTTAAAACCATCTTCACTTTTGAAAAATGCATATCCTATTGCATGTGCTGTAAAAGGTGCTAAAATAAAGTATATAATAGCTAAAATAAACTGACCTATAGCCAGCATAGCTAAAATAACAGCCATATCAAAAACACCTACAATATGAATTCTAGAATAAAAGACATTTTTCTTATTATTATTTAAAGTTACAATACCAATTGCAGCTATTATAATTAAAATAGCTGAAATTATAAGAAGAATAGACTGTATATACTCAATATACATTAATTATCTCCCCCCATTGTTATAGCAAAAACAACAGTACCTACAAATCCAAAGAGTATCAATGCTACTGATATATCTCTGAAAAATTCAATATAGTTAATTTCGCCAATGAAAAGCAATGCTACGGCAAAAGCTACAACAGCAACTGAGCTTCCTAAAAGTGCATTTGAAGTATTTCTATATGCACCTACTCTTAAAGCCGCAAACATCATGATAATTAATGCAATTACCACGAAATATTTTGAAATAATTAAAATTTCCATTACTATCCCACACCATATTTTAATCTCTAAAAAGATTTTAAAAGGAAATCTATTCCATCATCTTCTTGATGTACTTCTCAAAAGGAATGATGTCCTCTTTTTTTCTTGGAGAAATAGTAGCTACTTTAATAATTTTATTTTCAGAATCAAGATCCACAGATAAAGTTCCAGGAGTTAAAGAAATACTATTTGCTAAGATTGTTTGAGAAACAGGTCTTTCTAAAATAGTTTCAATATCTACAACTACAGGATCAATATTTCTTCCAATAACACCATTAAATGCAACAGAAAGTGTGGCTTTTATAATTTCATAAATTAAATCAAAGAAATAAATAATTCCATAACTAATTCTAGTAATAAACATTAAATAAGCTCCATCTCATCGATAAGTTAAGCCATAAAAATATGACTATATAAATTATATAATTTTATAATTATATTTAACATGATTATTTATTATAAATCTTTCCATATTACACTATTGTGACTGTGAAATTGTACAAAAATTTAACCAAATAATTACCAAAATTGAAATAATAAAAGATAGCTAAGGGTATAAGTAAACAAATACAAATAATTCCAAACATTTTATGAACTTTTTTTAATGATAATGGTGCTAATGGTTTGATTCCTGCAGGAGTAAAAGAATCTAAAATAATATGACTAAAAATTCCAATGAAAATAGCTATTGTTAATTGAATATAATCAAACTTACCAACAGGTAAAAATAAAACACCAATAACAAACAATGGTAGAAATATTAAAAATACATTCTTGTTTAAAAATAAAAACCCTGCTAATATTACAATTAAAGTAAATACATAATAGCTATTGATTTTAGATAAAATGAAAAACTCAGTTATTAAATCATGTGCAAAAATAAAAACTAAACTTAAAGAAGCAGTTAGTGTTAATAATCCAAAAATAGAGTGTGTAAAACTCCTATGTTCAGAGAAATAAAATACTACACCTAAAAAAATTATTATTAATCCTAGATAATAAGGTAAATTTAAAATATAAAGGCCAATAAACACTATTAAACCTAATATTATCATTTGATATACTTTTTCTTTTTTAAATTTATGATCAAAGTCAGGTAGATTAGCCCCAATTATGGTCAATGCGATTAGAATAGGATTTTGAAAAAATAATAAGGACAATATTAATGCAAATAATGTGTGACCTTTATATGAAGACAATAAAATCACCTTAATTAATTATGAAACCTTATTATATAAAAAGAATTAGATAGAGCATTTGAAAAGTAATTATATTAATAGATAAACAATGTTGACTCTTTCATAAATTTTACTAATGGCAAATCAATTAAATTGGGAGTTAATAGTGTTCAAATCCCTAGAACAATAATAAGATACCTTAATAAATCTACATACAAAAAATGAAAAATTAAATGATTGTCAAATACTAATATAAGATTATAAAACTACATTTAAAGACTGTAAAACACAAAATAAAACTTTCAAATAGAATAAGTAATTACAATAACATTCAAAATTAAAAAGAAAAAAAGATGAAAAAAGGCATTATTTCTTTTTAAGAGAATTTTT
>JABUVA010000010.1:20428-27135 GCA_021442885.1 Methanobrevibacter sp.
GATATATTGTTGAGAAGTCCCTACCAATAATTACAGGTAAAACATCTACAGTGTTTGAAACAGTACAACCATTACATTCAGTTGTAATAATATAATTTTCTGGAGGTAAATTAATGTTTAAGATAGCAATACCATCAGCATTAGTGGTTCTAGAATAAAATACTCCATTAATATTAAAGGTTAATTTTTGACCAGATAAAGGATTACCATGACCATCTACTACTTTTGCCTCAAATTGAGTTCCATTTTTATAGTATTTTACAATATTCTTAGTGATAATTGTTGGTAAAACAGTAATCACATTAGAATAAGATTGGCCTGTAACTGGGTTTACAGCAGTGATAATATAAGTGCCTTGTCTAAGGTTAATAGTTAAACCACTAGTAAAACCATTTTCATCAGTAATTCTTTCATACATGACACCATTAATGTTAAATGTTACTTTAGTATTTTTTAATGGATTTCCTTGTTTATCAACAAATAATGCATTGTATTTAGTACCATTACGGTAGTATAAAGTAAGATTATTACCATAAACTGTTGATAAAACAGTAACAGTAACGTTTTTACTAATTTCTTCACTAGTATTAGTGCCTTTGTATGATACTGCACATGAATAAACATCTGGATTTAGATTAATAGCCATTGAAGCACTTCCATCTGCACCAGTAGTACGATCATAATTTTGACCATTAATAGTGAAAGTTAAAGTAGCACCTTCAATTGGTTTTCCATAGCTAGTAGTTAAAATTGCAACCCAACGAGTACCGTTTTTATAGTATAATTTAACATCATCAGTTATTAAAACAGTTTTATCTTTAGGTGTGATGTTAATTAGAATTGTTTTTTCACTACTATTATATTTAGCATCTCCACTGTATTTAACAGACATATTTTGTATACCTACAGTATTTAAATTAGTAACAACAACAGTAGCTACACCTTTAACAACATTTGCTTTAAATTCTTGATTACCAATAGTAATTACAACCTCTCCAGTTGCATCGCTTGGTACTGTTACAACAACAGTATTGTTATTATGTTGAACAAATGTTTCTGGAGCAGTTATGTTCATAGTAGCTTCTTTTTTAAATACTGTGAAACTAGCATTGGAAGTTGTGCCATTATAATTGTCATTACCTTTAAATTCTACAATTAAAGTGTAATCTCCAGCATTCCAATTTTGTAAAGTAAGATAAGCATTTCCGTTTTCATCAACAGGAACTGGTTCATTATCTACTAAAGTACTATTTACAATTGTAAAGTATAAATCTTCATACTCGAATTCATCACCAATATATGCTTTTAATGTAACATTTTCACCATAGGTAACATTAGTAACAGTTAAAATAATATTTGTTTTTGCTTTAAATACAGTTACATTACAACTAGCAGTTGCATTGTTGTAGAAGAAATCTTCAGAAGTGTAATTAGATTTAATTTCATATTTACCTGCATTGAAATTAGGCATAACTTTATTTCCTTTACCATTAATAAGTTGAACTGAATATTCTTGATTATTAAATGTGAAAACAATGCTTTTATTTAAACCTACTCCATCTTCGTCAAATAAAGTGAAATTAATTAATATATCACTACCATAAACTACATCATCAGAGGTAATGGTAAATGTGTAATTTTTCTTAATTACTTCTTTAAATGTTATGTTGTAAGTGGTTAAAGGAATATCTGCATAGTATACAGTCATTGTAACATTAACAGGATCTTCAGAGTATAATGTGGTATTAGTAGCTTCACTAGAAATTATAATATCGCTAGGTTCAATTTCTACATCATCATTGTTAACTTTAACAATTCCATCTATTGATTGAAGTTTATCAGCATTATCACCAACAAATTTAATTTCATAATCTGTTGATACATGTTGCCATGTTTCATTATTTCCTGTAATATTTAATGTAACCCATTTATTAAGATGTATACGTACTTCTTCACTTTGATTCATTAAACCAACAAGGGAATTAGGATTATTATTAGTTCCCCAGTAATTATAGTCTAAATAATCATCATTTTGCATACCTTGATTATCTATATAAATAATATAGTCATTTGAACCTTTATTATTAATAAATAAGTTATATTTAATGTTTATATCACTTCCAGAAATAGCACCACCATTAGTAGCTGTGTTATTAATAAATAATGATGAATTTACATTTAAAGTAAAACCTGATATTGCTCCACCATTAGTAGCTGTATTATTAATAAATATACAATTATCTATTGGAGTGTACCATGTATAAATTGCTCCACCATCAACAGCTTTATTGTTAATAAATGTTGAGTTATTAATTACAGAATTAGAAGTTGGTAATGAACTAGAATAAATAATACCTTGATATCCTGTATTATTTTCAAATACTGAATCATGAACTGTTATTATTCCATCATATGGTAATTCAATAACAGAACTATTAGTAGCATTATTATTTTCAAATTTAGAACCTTCAATATTTAAAATTCCACCTTTATTTATTAAAATAATACCATTTGAAAGCCAAAGTTTACGTACAGTATTAGTTGGCTCTTTATTATTAATTACAGTAGAATTAATTATGTCTAATCTAGAATTAGTATCAATAAAGATAGCTCCTCCAAGACTATTTGCATTAGAACCAATTGCAGTGTTATTATCAATTGTTACATTAATTAGTTTAATATTAGCATTTGAAGTTCCATATAAAACACCAGAATTAATATCAGCAATGTTAGATTTGAATAAAGTATTTTCAACAGTAACCTCTCCACCATTTACCATTGCAACTCCACCAATACCGTTGGTTCCTTTTGCAGAATTATCATTAAATTTAGAGTTGTTAATGTTTAAAGCAGTGTTTTGAGTATTGATTACTCCACCGAATCCATTACCAGTATTTTTAATATCCTCGAAAGTTGAATTATTAATATTAGCTGAACCTAAACGCATACTAATAGCTGCTTTACCAGTTTCAATATCCTTAAATTCACTACCTTCAATATTAGAAATTGAATTATCTAAATATATTGCTGGTAAGTTAGAACTTTCAATATTGTTAATAGTAGAATTAATTATATTAACATCTGATTTGTATGAATAAATAGCTACTGCTTTATCATTAGTAGATAAACCTTCTTTAATATTATCAATAGTTGAATTTGTGATAGTTAATTCACCATTGTTAATAGCAATAGCTCCATTATCATTAGCAGCTGCATCAATTAAATTAATATTTTTAAATTCGACATTTTTACCTATTATATTAAATAATGATGATGTATTATTACCTGAAATAGTATAACCGTTACCATCAATAATTATGTCTTTTGTAATATTTATTCCATTAATAAACTCGTTATCAATAGCTGGATTAAATATAAAGTCTCCAGGAAGTGTTACTATGGATCCTTCAGAAGATCCAGCAATAAGTAGACTTAATGCATAAAAATTATATTCATTAATATAAATTACATTAACTACATTAGAACTATTAGCATAGTAAGTTTCACTACCTGCATATTTAGCTACCATAGAAGTAACACCAGGATTGTTTATAGTTAAATTAAATGAAATTTCACCATTATTATTAGTAGTTAAATTTAAAAATTCTACATCATCTTTAAATATTGTAATTGGCACATTAGCTACAACATTACCATTTTCATCTTTTAATTTTCCAATAAATGAAACATCACTAGGAGTGAATATAATATCTGTACTAGATTCTAATGTTAAATTAGTGAAAATTAAAGGTATGACTGTTAAATTAACAATACTACTTTCTGATGAATTATAATAATAGTTTTCAGAAGTTTTAGCATATATTTGATAAGTACCATAGCTAGGAGCAATCTTAATATTTACTTTACCATCATCATCAGTAGTATCATATGCTATTACCTTACCATTTCCATAGATTTGAACTGAAATACCTTGAACTGGTTTATTAAGAGTTGCAGTAACTGTAACATTTTGTCCATCATTGATTGTGGTGTTTGATAATTCAATGGAAATTGGATTATATGCTTTTTCTACAGTAACTTCTGTACTGTTAGTTGCATTTTTATAACGTGGATTTAATGATTTATAAGTAGCTATTAAATCATAAACACCTGCTTTTAGATTTGCAGTAATTGTTCCATTACCAATACCATCGGTGATTTCTATAGTTTTATTAATATCGCCAATTGTTATATTTATAATACTGGTTCCTTGTACAAAAGCACCATTAGCATCTTTTAAAGCAATATCTATTTTTATTTCATCACCATAAATAACAGTTTTATTTGTAGTGATTTCTAAATCGTATTTTTTATAGTCTGATTGGTTGATAGTGATATTTTTAGTTAATATATTATTATATTCTGGCCCAACAAGAATACTTGTGTTACCATAATCTTTAGGAGTTAAAGTAACCTTAGCTTCATTATTACCACTAATTGTAATAACTGCAGGTTCAATAGTTCCTAAATTAGAATTAAGAATAGCTACTCCTAGATTAACAGTTGGTAAATTAGTGTTACTAAATTTAATAGTGTATTGTTGAGAATCCTCTTCTGAAAAAGTACTATTACCTTCAATAGTTAAATTAGCAGGGTTAGTTAAATAAACATCCACACCTTCACTATTTGTTTGATAAGGAGCAAAATAATTACCAGAACCATCTATATAACCCTCCTCAGCACTTAATAAAACATTTTTATTGTTAATAAAAATACAATTATTTATACGGTCAGAAGAACTTGTTAAAATAGATGGTGAGCCAGTATTATTAATAAATACTGAATTAGAAATAGTAGAACTTCCCATACCATTTTCATTGTCAAAAATGGTTTTAGTATTATTAATAAATTGAGAACCTGCAACTTCTAATGTTGCAAGATTAGAGATATGGATAATAATATCCTTGTTAAAATCAAAAGAAGAATTTATAATTTTAATATTACCATCATTGAAATAGAAAAGATACTCATTTGCTTCACAGTTAGAAATATTAACATTATTTAATTCCATATTTACATTAGCATTATGCCCAACACCTACAATACTTCCCTTCTTAGGATCAGTATGGCTTTTATCATTAGCATTAATAATATTTAAATTGTTTAAAGTTAATGAACCACCATTATCAAGATTAAATAACCTTACTTGTTCACCTTGATCATTTTTACAATCAATAGTATATCCATTACCATTAATAACTAAGTTAGAAATAGAAATACCATTTTTAAAACTAGTTCCTTCAGAATTACTTAATTTATAATCTTTATTTAAAGTTATAGGACTTCCAGTTTTAATAAGCTCTTCCAATTCATTGAAATTTCCACAAGTCTCATCAATTACCTTAATAGTTTTAGTTGTAATCGCATCTTTATATTTTTCATCAAGACTAATATATTTGGCAGTTATATTAAATTTACCTGAAACATCAGATTTAAGAGTTGTAGAACCACTACCAACTGTAACAGTTATGTTTTTAGTTTCCCCATTAAAGGTTAGTTGAACATTTCCAGAAACAGGATTTCCCTCTGCATTAAGTAAAGTAATTCCTACATCAAACTCTTCACTAATGTTAACAGATGCTGGAGAGTTAATTATTAATGAATATTCTTTTAATGGAACATCATTAATAGTTATAGAAGTAGTTGCAGTAGCATTTTCATATGTAGGGTCTATTGAATTATAACTTGCTGATATAACATATGTTCCAGCAGGAGTTCTATCATTAAATGTTAAACTTCCAAAACCATTGTTTACAGAAACATTATGTTTTTCATTATTAAGAGTAATTACAACAGTACCTGTCACTCCATTACCATCAACATCTTTTAAAGTTACATTAACAGTAATAGGATCCCTATAATCAACATCCGCAGTATCTATAGTTAAATTATATTTATTAATAGTAACATTAAAACTGGTTTGAGCTTTAGCATTAGCATATTCAGAACTTTGAGAAGTATAATTAGCTATTGCAGTATATGATGCAACAGGCAAAATATCAGTAATAGTTGTACTACCCACACCAGCATTGTCAGTATTAACATTATAAGTTTTTCCATTAATTTCAACAACAACAGTACCTGCTACACCACTATTTTCTTCATCTTTTAAATTCACATTAACAATAACAGGTTGGGAATATAAAACATTAGCAACATTAATAGTTAAATTATAATGTTTTTTAGTAGATGGAGTAATTTCAATATCTTTAGTAAGTAAATTAGTACTAGAACTTTGTTTTGCAGCTACTTTAATAGTTGTATTACCCTCCCTTGTAGGAGTAATAGTAAATGTATTTTCATTAGTAGTAACTGGTAGAGTATTAGTAGATATAGTTCCTAATACAGGATCTAAATTAATTATAGCATTTAAAGCTGGTAAACCACCAGATCCTCCAGTAAATGAAATAGTGTAATCAGTAGTATTATCTATTGAAAATGAACTAGGACCAGTAACCTTTAAAGTGTATTTACCATTAATAGTAACTCCTGTAAAACTTGGGTTTTCAATTTCACCCCAATAACAATTATTTGCAGACATCTCATAATCAGAATACATCAAATTATTACCATTATCTATAAAAATACAATTATCAATATAAGCAGAACCAGAACCCACAGCATCATTACAAATTGAATATTGGGAACCTCTATTTCCTATAAAAATTGAATTACTAACTTCACCAATTGAATTAGCATAATATAAA
>JABUVA010000010.1:29013-33237 GCA_021442885.1 Methanobrevibacter sp.
TTAGAATTCAACAATTCTAGAAGTAGAATGTCTTTCAGCTACAAAAATATCAAAATCATTAGCTTTATAATCTGTATCATTAGAATTTATACTATTTTTAACAGTCTCTAAAGCCTTATCTGGACTGTTATTATCTTTACTTAAATGTCCTAAAACTACTGCTTCTATATTATCATGTAATATTTTTCCAAGTAGATGTGCACAGAAATGATTAGATAAATGTCCTTCATTTCCTAAAATTCTCTCTTTTAAAAAAACAGGATAAGATCCATTTTTTAACATTTCAATATCATGATTTGATTCTATTAGTAAAGCATTAGAGTCTTTAAGCATATCAGCAATTACACCATCATAAATTCCAGTATCAGTCATTACTCCTGCTTTTTTATTTTTTTGTGTAAATGTATATGCACAAGGTTCAAGAGTATCATGATATGTTTTAAAAGGATTAACAGTAATATCGCCTATTTTAAAAGAAGTACCATAATTAATTTCTTTTAAATGATTAGAGTTAATTTCTCCTAACTCCTTTCTATTTTTAATACCTTCTATTGTTCCTTTAGTAGCATATATTTCTATTTCATCATTTCTTGAAATAACACCAAGAGCTTTAATATGATCAATATGTTCATGTGTTACTACAATTGCATCAATATCATCAATTGAAACATCAACCTCATTTAATCCTAGAGAAATTCTTTTTCTTGTAATTCCTGCATCTACAAGAATGTGAGTCTTACCTGTATCTATTAATGTGCAATTTCCACTACTTCCACTTGCAATACTTATTAATCTCATTTTAACATCCTAAATTAATTTAATAACAACTTTCATTTCTTTTAAGTTAGCTAAATCTTCAATTAATTTTTCATCTAAATCTATTGCAGCTTTATTAGATTTTATCATTAAAGTTCTACTGCAAACATAGCTACTTTTACGACAAACTATATCTGTTGGATGAGTTAAACTTAATTTTTCATGGCCATAACCTATAATTTCATCATGTCCATTTTCTGTATCTAAAATTACATGAACTTCTGTATTAGAACTAGCTATTTTATCTTTAAATTCCTTTGGAAAGTCATTCATTGTTTTATTAGAACCAACACCAATAATACAGTCTCCACTAGGAGTAATTTCTTGATCTGTTGTTATTTCAAATGTTGATTTGTGCTTAGAGGTTATATTTTTATGACCTTTAGCTGTTATTTCAAAAATCATATAGATAAATATGTTGAAACTTAATAATAAATATAAAAGATTATTAATAACAATTTATTAACCATTTTCAATAGTTTTAATAAGTTTATTTGTTTCTTTTTCAACTTTTTTATTATTAAATGAATTAGCTATTCTTTTAATTGCATCTAAGTTTTTAATATAGTTATCAAGCCAGGAAAAAATATCTCCAGGATATACTTGGATTTGATACTTTCTAAATAATTTTTTTGAAATATCAATAGGATCCTTACCTTTTAATCGTTCATTTATAATAAATTCACTTATTCCTAACTGAAGGCATCTGCAAAATGGCCTATCTTCACATTTACATTTTAAAAAGTCTGTTTGAAGAGCTATTATTGCATCCTGATATTTTTTATCTAATTTCTCAATAGCTTCACCACTAGAAATAATATCTAATGTTGATTCTGCAAATAGTCTTGTTGAGAATTTGATTTTTAATGCATTAGCTATCTGGTTATGAATAACAGATGATAAATAAGCATTTTCAAACATCTCTAAATCTAAGCCAATAGCTAGAATTTTTACTTTTAATCTATTAAATTTATCTTTGTTTTTGTAAAATGGAGATAATTTAACATAGTTTTTAAGATAACTCTTACTTTCAAGAGAGGATTTAATAAATTCAGCATCTGCAATTGATAGAAAAGACATTGAAACTGCTCTTCCATAATCGGTTGGTGATAATCTAGAATTTGCATCAATTTTTATTAATCCTAAATCCTCCATTTCATTAATAGCTATTTTTAAGCTAACTGGAATGTCAATATTTTTATAATAATCATTTAATTGTTGTATGTTTTTAATTGATTTTGATGATATATCTGCTAAGATTTGTTCATATGAACTTTCTTCATCATATTCAATGTAGACGTCTTCATTATTACTTTCTAAAAGTTCTAATGCTTTAGCTTCTTCTGATACTCCTTCAAATGAGTTTCCAATCTCAGGTAGAAGATACACAACCCCCCTATCATGATAGCTAGGTCTTCCTGCACGTCCTAACATCTGTGAAAATTCATTTGGTGAAATCCAATGATTTCCCATAAGTAGACTATCAAATATTACTTGTGATGCTGGAAAATCAACACCTGCTGCAAGAGCTGCTGTTGTTACAACAACTGGAATTTTTCCTTTATCAAATTCCTTTTCTATTCTTTCTTTTTTATAATATGATAAACCAGCATGATAAGCAGCTGCATTAATATGTTTATTTTGAAGATAATTAACAATCTGGTGGGTTTTACGTCTTGAATTTGTAAATATAATAGTTTGTCCTTTATATCCTCTTTTTGATTTTGTATTATACTCTTTTTTAACAAGTTTACTCATAATAAAACGTTTTTGAGATTCATTTCTTAGATAAACAATATGTCTTTCTAAAGGTACAGGACGGTTAGGATATTCTACTAACTTCATATTAAATTGTGATGCTAAAAATTGGGGATTTTTAACAGTAGCTGATAGACCAATCATCTGAGTATCTGGATATAAATGTTTAATTCTTTTAATAAGACCATTAAGACGAGTTCCACGGTCTTCATCATCAATCATATGAATCTCATCAATTAAAACTACTCCTAAATCTTTAAGAGCTTTAGTATTACCACTTCTTAAAAGATAATCAATTCCCTCATAAGTTGCAACAACAATATCTGCTTTTGATATATCTGAATCTGGAAGTTTAAGCTCACCTTTTGCTTTAACTCTATTTCTTCCAACCTTAATAGCTACATTTAAACCTAATTTCTTATATTTTCTTTTAAAATCCCTATATTTTTGATTAGCTAAAGCAACAAGAGGTGTTAAAAATACGAATTTTTTACCTTTTAAAGCTTGTGTTATTCCTGCAAGTTCACCAACAAGAGTCTTACCTGATCCTGTTGCACTTACAACAAGCATGTCCTCTCTTTTTAATAATCCTTCTTTAATAGCTAATATCTGAACTGGAAGTAACTTTTTATTACCATTTTTAATAAGAATATCTTTAAATTTTTTAGGAATTTTAAGACGTTTCATTTCAATTTCAGGTATTTTAATTTTAGATTTATTATCAATTTTATCAAATAATGTTAAATTCTTATTTTTAAGTGGATTAAAATCAGGAGATAAAACAGATAAAACTTTGGAAAGGTTTCCAGTTTTTTCAAGTAAATCTTTAAGATTTCTAAAAATCTTTTTATCAAAACCTTGAAGCTTTATTTCATTTTTAATTGTTTCATTTGCACAATCTTTACAAATAATTTGATTATTATATTTATAAGAATAATCAGAATTAACAATAGTAATATCTCCATCATAAGAGCAAAAATCACAGACTTTAGTATGTCTAACTTTAATGTTAAGTCCTTTTAGAAAATCTTCCACTTTCTCATCTTTAGTTGCAAGAAAAACAGCTTGTGACCTTAAAAGTTTAATAACATCCTGTGGAGCTATTAATTTTTCATTTAAAGTAGAATTATCATTATAATTATAATCAGCAATGAATTTATTAATTGAAAGGTTACCCTCATCATCTTCTTGAAATTTAAATGTTCCAACAAATTCAGGTGTTCTTTTACTATTTAAAGCACCTTTTGGAGAGCCAATAGGAAACAGTTTCCATTGTTTTTTCAATTTTTTTAGAACTAACATTAATTAATACTCTTTTTTTAATGATAAATATGTTTTTGTGAAATTATTAAAGAAAAACTTTTTTAAATAGAAATACTATATTATAATATGATTAAGGAGGGTTAAAAAAATATGGTTAACAAATTAGTGGCAGGGATATTATCATTAATTATTCCAGGACTTGGACAGATGGTACAAGGTTTTAGATACAAAGGCGGAGTTCTCCTTTTAATAGCCATCATTATAGCAGTTTTAAGCTATTTAATGGGACCATGGGGAATCTACTTTATATGGGCTTATATAATATATGCAATCATTGTAGCTATTGATGCATATCTAACAGAGCCAATAATATACTATTAAAAAAAA
>JABUVA010000011.1:0-6131 GCA_021442885.1 Methanobrevibacter sp.
TAATTTTAGTTCTTTTTTCAAAGGAACTTTTTCCAACAAATAATCCCAGATATTTTTCTATTTTTCCATTTAAAGGTTCATTAGTTGTAAAAAAATAAAAGTTTCTAGAGTTTAAATTAATACACTCTTTAATATCATCATAAATGATTTTAGGAGTTTTTGTTACTGTTAAAGGTTTTTTAAGGATTTTTTCATAATAAACTTTTTTTAATTGGTAATAACAAGGTTTAGTTATTTTTTCAAAGATTCCTAAAAAGTAAGATATAATTCCAACAATAACAACTAATAAAATATAATTAATTAAAATTGGGACTGCAGATTGAATTATTATTAAACTAATTCCGGCTGTCATTAAGTTTGGACCTAAAGTAGGGTTTTTTAATAAAAATCCATAAACTACAGTTATAATAAATAGTACAAATGCACTAATAGCACCAATACTTTTATTTAGAAGTTTAAGAGCTAGATAAGTTTCAACATATCCTGCTACTATTGGTGCAACAATTAAACCAAAGTTCCAACCAAAGATAGCTATGTTAAAATGTAGAAATAGCATATATGTAACAATTCCAGTTAAACTTCCAATAAGTATACATGCAAATGCTTTTCCAGTTTCTACTAATTCTTCTATACTAAAATTTAAGTTCATATTCATTCGAATTGTATAGCAGTTCCATAGGCACTTACAAGTATTGTATTGCCCATAGTTCCACCAAGATTATCGTAAGAAATTTCAATTCCAATTATGCCATTTGCTCCAAGTTTTTTAGCTTTTTCTTTCATACTTGTAGTACAAATATCTCTGGCTTTTTCAATTTCCATTTCATATTTTGATGTTCTTCCACCTACTACATCACGAACTCCTGAAAATAAATCTTTATAAACATTTGCACCAATTAAGGATTCTCCGGTAACAATACCTTTGTAACTTATAATTTTCTTATTTTCAAGTGTATTGGTGGATGATAATAACATATTAATCGCCTATTTTAAAAACATCATAATAGCCCATATAATGATAAATATTACAATAACACCAAATAAGATAACTCTTGTTCTTTTATGTTGGCCAAGTTTTTTATCCCAAACTTTTTGACAGTCAGGGGAGCAAACTAATTCATCTAAAGGTATTGGAGTTCCGCAAATAGGACAATGTTTATGTGGGTCTACAGCCATAATTTCACCATTTTTCTATATTTTAAAGAATTTTTTTGTTGTTTTTGTAACTTCTTTTCCTAATTTTTCAACATCTTCATTTTTATAATTAGCTATTGTGTTAAGAATATGTGGAAGGTACTTTGGTTCATTCCTATTTTTTTTAGGTTTATTGTCAAAGTTCTTTGGAATTAAAAAAGGAGCATCAGTTTCAATCATTAATTTATCTGAAGGAATTACACTAACTGCCTCCTGTAATGATTTTCCTCTTTTCATATCACAAATCCATCCAGTAACACCAATATAACAACCTAAATCTATATAATTTTCAGCTTCACTTTTAGTTCCTGTAAAACAATGAATAACAGCTTTTTTAGCTATTTTATCATGTTTTTCTAAAATATTATACATATCTTCATGAGCATCACGTTCATGTAAGAATAAAGGCATATTAAGCTCTTCAGCTAATTTAATTTGTTTTTCAAACCACTCTCTTTGAACATCTCTTGGAGAAAAGTCTCTGTTATAATCAAGACCACATTCTCCAATAGCTACAACAGAAGGATTTTCAGCTATTTTTTGAAGTTCATTGAGAGTTTTATCATTACATGTTTTAGCATCATGAGGATGTACACCTGAAGTTGAATAAAGGACATCAGGATAATTTAATGCGTATTCACTAGCAATTTGACTAGATTTAACATTTGTTCCGGTTATAATAAATTTAGAAACACCTACTTTTTTGGCTTCTTCAATGATCTCTTTTCTATCTTTTCTAAAAGATTTATGCATTAGGTTAAGCCCAATATCAATAAGTTTTTCCAATTTATCACCTAAGATATAATTTTAGTTCCAATATCTTCTCCATCAATAGCTTTTTTAAGGTTTTCAACTTCAAATCCATTAGCTATTATGGTTTCAAGTGAAGATCTTTTTATCATTTGAATTGCAGTCATATCAAAGATTTCATAAGTTCCAGCTTTATTTTCTTTTCCACTTATAAGTTCCATTATTCCGTCAGCAGTAATTTCTTTAATTAGTTTTGCATCTTTATATTTATTTGGATCTTTATCAAACATACCATCAACAGAGGTTAAGTTTATAAGTTTATCTGCTTGAACATAATCTGCTAAGATTGCAGACACTGCATCAGTACTGTGTCCAGGTTCAGTTCCTCCCATAACAATAATCTTGCCATAGGCAGAATATTCTTCAGCTTCTTGGAAGTTTTGAGGAATTTTATGATAAGCATAATCTCCAAGGGAGGATAATAATATTCTAGCATTAATTCTTGTAACTTCAATTCCAATATCGTCGCACTGTGCTTCACCAGCACCTAACTCACGAACCAGTCCAATGTAATCTCTTGCAGGTTTTCCCCCACCAACTACAATAAATAGTTCGTGTTCTTTGGATAATGATTTTAAGACTTCACTATATTCTTGGAATTTTGTAGAGTCATATTCTTTTAAAAGAATTGATCCACCAATTGCAACAACTATTTTCATTAAATATTCACCATATATATTATATCTTCAAGTTAATATTTAAATTTTAATTTTTAATGTAGCTATTGGGATTGTTGTCCATTTTATTCTTAGGATTTTAATTCCTATTTTTATATTAATTAATTGTTATTATAAATTTCTTATAAAAAATTTTAAGTATATTATATTTTAAAAAAAGAAAGAAGAAGAGAATTTAAGCTTTTTCTGGTTTTCCAAAAAGCCGTTTACATTCTCTTAGGAATAATCCTGCCCATCCAAATCCAATCATTGATCCTATGAAACCACCTATAATTATACCTATGTATATTCCAGTATATCCTAATCCAAGTACAATTCCTAGGAAATAAGCTATTATAACTTCTGCTAGTAATGATCGGATAACGGTGATTGCTAGTGCAGTTGTACCTTTTCCTACACCTTGGAACATACAACCTCCAGCTATACCAAATGGTGCAAATACCACGAAGAATATCATTATTCTCATTACTTCCACTATTTGTGGCGCTAATCCTGCTGTTTCAGCAGAGTAGGTAAATAACAATGAAAGTTGAGGTGCAAATATATATATTAGTATTCCTATAATCACTGATACTAAAAATCCAAGTTTCACAGTGTATGAAAAGGAAATTTCCATCTTTTTATAGTTACGGGCTCCGTATGATGCTCCAGCTACTGTTAAAAGAGCAGTACCTAATCCTATTAGAGGTATCAATGCCATTTGAATAATTCTCATAGTTGCAGTATAGACAGCTACTTGTGTTGTTGATGCAACCATTACAAGCATTGCATTTACACCCATTACAAGAGCAGACATTACTATTTGTTCTATTGTTGATGGGATAGCTACTTTACAGATTTCTACTAGTATGAATTTACTTGCTTTAAATCTATGAAAATCTAAATCCATGTATATGTCTTTTTTTACCCAAATCCAATAGCCTATTACTATACAAGGAATAAATGCAGATATAATTGTTGCCCATGCTGCTCCGGCCATTCCCATATTTAGTGTATATATGAAAATAGGGTCTAAGATAATGTTAATTACTGCTGTAATAGCTACTGCAACTGTTGCTCTATTTACATCACCTTCAGATCTTAAAATCGCTGTTAATGTTGTTGAAAAGAGAAATACTATCATCAGACCAAATATTACATATGAATATGGTAGTGCATAACTCATTGTTGATGCTCCTCCCATTAATGTAATAAGTGTAGGCATTATTGGTATGATTATTATAGGGATGGCAATACTTATTATAAATGTTATTAGAAGTGAATGTAATGCTGCATTATTTGCAACATCTTTCTTTTTAGCTCCAATAGCTCTTGCAATAATTGAATTAGCACCAGCACCAATTCCATTTGAAAGTCCCACAATTATCATGAATAATGGTGTAACAAAACCAATTGCTGCTAAAGCATCTGCTCCAAGTCCTGCTACCCATATACTATCTGCAAGATTATAAATCATAATTAAAATCATTGATAGTATCATCGGAAGTGCTAATTTTCTAATAGCTCTTTTAGGTTCTCCTCTAATAATATCAATATTTTTTGTTTTTTCTTCTTTTGCGTTGGCTTCAGCCATCAGAATCCTCCATTTTATTAGTTTGAATTGCATTATTAGCTATTTCTCTTAATATTTCTTTTAAATCTTCTTTAGAAATATTAATGTTTTCACTAATTGTTTTTTCCCATTCATCATTTATTTCAATAAGTTTTTTAGCTATTTTTTCTCCATCTTTATTTAAGGAAATGCAGTATTTTCTACGATTGTTTTCATCTATTTCTTTATAGATTAATTTTGCATCTTCTAATTTTCTAATTCCTCGAGCCACTGCACCTTTATCAATTTTATAATGATTTGCTATATCTTCTTGACATGATTTTTCATTATATAATAAATAAATTAAAAATGGTGTTTGCCCAGCTGTTATACATTCTTTTTCAAGTATTTTATTGAAAAATATGATTTGCTGTTGTTTAACTATTGAAAAATATGCTGTTAAGGGAATATTATCATTTTTATAAACCATAAAAATCACAATATCTTATTTTTAAAGCTTTTTTATAAATTTATTAAGTATAAATTTATAAGTTGTTATTTATTGTATTCAATATATAAATGTTGTCAATGCAACTGTTGTATAATCAATAATTGATGTAACAACTTTGAATATTTTATAAAACATATTGAAAAGGAAAGTTATTTACTTTAATTTTTTATTTTTAAATAAAAATTAATAAGGATAATTATTTATTAATTTTGATATTTAACTGTAATTTATCTTTTATATCTACGTTTTCTATTTTTTCTTCTATTTTTCCTTCTTTTTCTTCTGATTAATAGATATCCAGATAAAATAACAATTGCACCAATTAATATAGGTAATAAACCTGTTATAAATGAGTCATTTACTTTATCAAATGTATAATATTGTTTAAAATCCATACTCTTAGAATCAGTATGGTTTTTTGTAATTTTAGCGAAATTATATGATAAATCATAATAGCTAATAAATGCTCCTTCATAGTTAATATAATCAGGAGCTTGGTGATGTTCATCCATATAATTTTTTACAATTCCACCCATCTTCATATAATCATTAATACTATAAGAATCTTTAGCAAAAAAAGAACTTTTTAAAGGAGATGAAGGTGGTTTATAATCTCCAGGTTCCTCTAATCCATTTCCATTAAGATAAGAGCTAGTTAAATAAAGCATTTGCGCCCCACTATATCCATTAAAAGTTTTATTTTCATTCTCAAAATCTCCAGAATATAATTCTTCACTTCCTTTAGCCATTTTTTCAACAGGCATTTTATGTAAAACAAATAAACTAGTATCAATAGTTTTTGAACTATTGTCATGATTATTTACAGCTTTAACTATTTCTTCTGCAATATATTTATTAACTTCATCCTTGTTTTGGTTTAAAACACCTTCAGGAAATTCATTTGAGAAAGTTTTCACAGGTTGAATATAACTAACTCCAGATTTATTTAATAATTGTCCTGGATTATTATATCCTGCAAATGTTTTATTTGAAAAATTATCATCCCATGCTCGTCTTAAATAGTTTCCATTATCTAAATCAAAATCTCCACTGTTTATATATATGACTTGATTAGATGTTTTTACAGAATATTTGGCTAATTCATAAAGACTTCCAGCACAACAAGCTCCCAAATCTATACGGACATCTGCATTAGCTAACATGGCTCTCGTTGCTTCTCCAGGTCCGGGTGCTTGTGAATCTACTTCTACTTTAATTTTCCCATCACTTAATTTTTCAACATAATCTTTAATTGAGTTAAGTATTGCTCTATCTGTATCTGAATTAACAATATTGTCTGATGTTAAAAATACTGTTGTTGCAGATACATCTGCAATTATAATATTTGAAAAGAGCAGTATTATAATTAGAATAATAATTTTTTTCATTAATTATATTTTATTTTTTT
>JABUVA010000011.1:8092-15920 GCA_021442885.1 Methanobrevibacter sp.
TCAGTTAATGGTGAAACTCCAGTTTTAGGAGCAACAGACACAGGAATTTTATATCAAGATGATAGAGAGTTTCACACAGATGTTTTATTAACAGTTATTCATGAAAATGGAAGCATAGTATATAATAAAACTCTAAAATCTAATGCATATGGTGAAGTAGGTGATATATTAGAAAATCTTGAAGTAGGTAAATATAATGTTCTTGCTACTCACTTTGAAGATAATTACTACAAAGAAATAGTAAATAGCACAAGTTTTACAGTACTACCTCAAGCAGATGTTAAAATAAACAAAATTAAAGAAGAATCAGACTTTAATTATAAAGATTATGTAATGTGGAATTTAACAATTAAAAATAATGGTCCAAATAAAGCAACAGATATTATTATACAGGATTTAATTCCAGAAGGCCTTATTTTTATTAAAAGTAACTATGGACAATACAATCCAACAACAGGAATTTTAAAAATAGATGGTATTGAGCCATCACAATCAATTACATTAAGCATAATTACTCAAATTAACAAAACAGGTAAAATAGTAAATAATGCAAATGTAACAGCTGGAGAATATGATCCAGATTTAACTAATAACCATGATTTTGATTTCATAGAAGTTAATCCATCAGCAGATCTTTCTATAGAAAAATCTGTTAGCCAAAAAAACCCTAATTTTGGTGATGAAATATCCTGGAAAATTATAGCTATTAATAATGGCCCAGATGATGCAACAGATGTTAAAGTTATTGACAACTTACCAGAAGGTCTTATTTGGATTAGTGATGACAGTAATGGAGATTATAATCCTAACACAGGTATATGGAATATAAAAAATCTAGCAAAAGATGAAACTAAAACATTAACAATTAAATGTAAAGTAAATAAAACAGGAAAGTTAACAAATAATGTTTCTATAAGTGGTAATGAATATGATTGGAATAATTCTAATAACAATGATTCAGAATCAATTGAAGTTCCAAAAGCTGCAGATTTAGAGGTCAGTAAAGAAGTTAATAATTCAAATCCTAATTATTTAGATGCAATAAAATGGACAATAACAGTTAAAAATAATGGTCCAGATAGTGCAACAGGCGTAATATTAAAAGATATAATGCCTGAGGGTTTAGTAATTTTAACTCATAGTGGTGGTGCTGATTTTGATGGCATTACATGGAATGTTGGAGAGTTAGCTAATGGTGAGGTAAAAGAATTGTATATTTATTGTAGAGTAAATAAAACAGGTGATTTTGAAAATATAGTTACAGTTAAAGGTAATGAATTTGATCAAAATGAGACAAATAATAATGATTCTGAAGTTATTCATGTTAAAACTGCAGCTGACCTTAAAGTCATTAAAACTGTTAATAATAAAAATCCTATTTTCCAAGATACAATATGTTGGTCAATTGAAATTAAAAACAATGGACCTGATATGGCAACTGATGTTGTTGTAACTGATATTATTCCTGTTGGATTAACATATCTTAAAAACACAGCAAGTAAAGGTAGTTATGATATTAAAACAGGATTATGGAAAATAAATGCAATAAATCCATTTTCAAGTGAATATTTAGATATTTACTGTAAAGTGGATAAAACCGGAAAGTTTGTTAACAATGTCTCTGTTAGAGCTAATGAATATGATTATGATGAGTCTAATAACAATGATTCTGAATTTATTATAGTTAATTCATCTATTGATTTAGCTATTGAAGTTCTTGTAAATGATTCTACTCCTGATTATCATGATTTTATTTCATGGACATTAATAGCTAAAAACTATGGTCCAGATAATGCAACAGGTGTTAAAGTTTTAAATACAATTCCTAATGGTTTAATTTGGTTAAATGAAGGCCAAATTCCTGATTTTAATAATGGAATTTGGAATATTGGTAATCTAAAAGTTGGTGAAACAAAATCTATTGAAATACTATGTAAAGTCAATAAAACTGGAAATATTAATAATTTAGCTTCAATTTCTGGAAATGAATTTGATATTAATCTTGATAATAATAAAGATTCAAAATCTATTAATGTTAGGCCAGCTGCTGATTTAGAAATAACTAAAACAGCATCTAAAATTGAATATAATGTTGGTGAGTTCATTGACTATGTTGTTAATATTGTAAATAATGGTCCTGATACTGCCCATAATGTTAAGGTTGAAGACATCCTTGAAGAAGGTATGGATTTTATATCATATTCTGCTAATAAAGGTATTTTTAACAACAATGGTAGTTTATGGACAGTCGAAGAGTTAGATGCTGATCAATCAGCTACTTTATTATTTAGAACATTATCAAATAAAGTTGGTGAAGTTTTCAATAGAGTTTCTGTAAGTTCTGATGAATATGATTATAATATTGACAATAATTTTGACCATTTATCAGTTCTTGTTAAGAATGGATTGAATATTCATAATAATACTTCTGAATCTAAAGTTACTAGCAAAATCAACACTGCTGCTGCTTATAAAAGCGTTTTAGAAGTTAAAAAAACAGGATCACCTATTGTAATTTTAGTTATGGCACTATCTATTTTAATTTCATTTGGCCTTGGTTATTTTCCAAAAAAGTAGTGATAAGTAGCTTTTAAGCTACCTCTTTTTTCTTTTTTTTAAAGTGTCAAAATAATTAAAATTTTGACTAATAATTTTGATACTTATATTGATTACTATAAAAACTTTCAATAGAATATCTAATAATTTGCATACTTTTATATAGAACATTTAACAAATAATATGTTATAATAAGGATGTAAATACAATTTTCTTATTATTTTTTTAATTTTTCATGGTGAAAATATGGTAGAAGAACAAGAAAATATTATTGAAGAAACAGAAGAAATTTTTGATGATGAAGATGAAAATGGTGAAAAATTACCATTTGCAAAAGCTGAAGTTGTTCGTTTAATGAAAGAAAATCTCGATGATGATAAAATGATAAGAGAAAGAGTTAAAGTCGAGATGAACAAATTTTTAGGTGATGTTCTTAAAAATGTATGTAAACAATTAAATGAATATCCGTATACTACTGTTGAATATGAAATGTTAAAAGAATCAACTTACCCATACACTAATATTGAAAGAATTAATCAAGAAAAAGAAAGAATCTTATTACATTTAGAAGCTATTAAAGCTGATTGTAATGCTTTAGCTATGGATGTTAAGAAAACATTAAAATTAAAAGATGTTGTTGAAGAAGATGAATTTACTCTTGATTTAGTATCTGATGATGAAGAATAATTTCTTCATCTATCTTCTATTAAACTAAATCCTGTTTTTAATTCTTCCAATTCTTTTTCAGGAATCTTTTCTATTTTTACATTATCGCTAACTACATTACTTTGTCCAAATGGATCTAGAATTATTAAAGTAGCTTCTTGAGTACCATTTATAAGGTTATCTAATTTTTCTAAAACTATTTTTGCATTTTCTTGAGAAGTTTCATCTGAAAATAGGTTTAATGCTTGTTTAGTTGCATCTTTAAATCTTGTTATCATTCCTTCTATATTAGTCACATATCCTTCTGATTTTGGTCCCGGTTCTACTTTAATACCTATTTCAGGGATTGTTACAGTTGCTGATTGTGATCTTACAATACGTACAGAGAGATTGTCCTTATTTATTTTAATAGAATATTTTGCAGGTTCATGTTGTTCTAAAGATATGATGTCATTATGTTTAAATCCACATGCATCACATTGAATTGTTGTTTCTAAGACTTTACCAAAATGAGGTATTTCTATTTCTCTCATTATGGATTTTGCTTTATTTTCAGCACCGCATGCAGGACAGTTTAATACCATTGATGTAATTTCATCCATTTTTTCATCCTTTTTATTTTTAAATTTATAAATATATATTATAGGATTTATATATATAAAAGCACCATATTTAATAATAATAAGATTAATAAATATATTCATAGTGAAAATTTATGAATTTAAATTTATTTTATATTTATAAGATGTTATAATTTAATTAGTAAGGTGTGATAGTTTTGTATTCAGTTAAATCAGTTAAAGAACTCCAAGAGTTAAATCCATTTATTGTAATTGGATGTGGGGGAGGAGGAGAAAAATTCTCCAATCTTGAAGGTGTCGAAACAATAGGATTTATTGATGATGATGTAAGAAAACAAGATAGGCCATTTTGTGGAAAAGGCGTAGCATCTAATCTCTCAGAATGTTTAGAAGAATATCCTGCTAAATCCGTTGCTATTATGATTCCTATTGGTGCAGAGGGCACTGCACTTAATTATGCTACTCAGGCTATTGATGCAGGTTTAAATGTTGTTTGTTCATTTAGATCATTACCACTAGACGAAAACCCTGCATTAATTAAATTTGCTGAAGCTAAGAATGTTAAAATTAAAGAGATTAGTCCTAGATTAGATGTTGTTAAAAAAATTGCAGGTGCTGCTCCTGAAAAATCATCTGAAGTATTACCTAAAATAGGATATAAACCAAAAGCTCCAGTAGTATTTGTTGGTGGAACATCTCAAGAATGTGGTAAAAGAACAACTACTAAAGCTCTTGGTCAAGCAGCTAAAGAAAGAGGATTAACTCCAGCAATCATATCTACTGATGAAATGGGTCTAGAACGTCCAACTGATTTTAATTTTAGAGCAGGAAGTTTATCTGTAATGGATGTACCTTCAGCTATTATCAGCTCTATTAAATATATTGAAAAAACTAAACAACCAGATATCATTTTTATTGAGGGTCAATCTAGCTTAACTGAAAAAGGAAATCCTCACCCAAGGGGATTATCTGCAGCAATATTGATTGGTGCTGCTCCTGATGCAGTAATTGTAGCTCACAGACCAAACCATCCATATAGACGTCCAAGAGGAATTAAAGATGAAATCACTGCAATAGAAGCAGTTGAACCAACTAAAGTAGTAGGGTTATCTATAAATCTTAGAAATTCTTCATTAGAAGACTTTGACGAAATTTATTATGAGCATAAATATAAATTACCTACTCAAGATGTTTATCAAAGTGGAGCTTCCAAATTGTTAGATGCAATCCTTAATCATGTAGAGGAGAATAAAAAATGAGCTTCAAAAATGTTGTTAGGAAAAGTTTAGGTTTTGAAGAGGTGGAAGAACCAGTAAAACATAATAATCTTTCACCACAAGGCGGCGCTACTGCTTATTATGAGTATGATGATACTATTTATCCTGATGATGAATATTATGAAAAGCCTAACTTTGAAATAATGTTAATTAGGCCTAAAACCATTGATGATATTAATTATGTAATTGATCAGATTATTGAGGAGAAAAATCCAGTAATTATTGATTTATCATTTTTAGAAAGAGAAAGTCCTGCTAATTATAAATTAGCTACTGATAAAATTAATTATATGAGGGCTAATTTTGGTGCTGAAGCATTATTGCTTGCACACACCAATTCTAAAAATTTAATTATTCTTTCTCCAGATAATATTAAATTGTCTAAAAAATAATTAAATTTTGAAAAAGTTTTTTGCATTTTTATATGCTACTTTTTCTATTTCTTTATTATCCACACCTTTCCTTTTAAGTTCTCTTATAGTTTCTACAACAGACAATGGATTTGAAGGTTTATAACTAATATCACTGTTAAGTAAAAATCTATCATAACCATATTCATTTAATATTGCTATTGCTTCTTCTTTTTCCATTTTATTTGGTTGTACTGTAAGACCTATTGTATAATCTTTGTTAATAACTTGATTTATCACATTAGGATTTATATGATCAATTACAACTAATTTTTCATCAATATGTTGGGGAATTATATCGTTTATAACTTTTAGAACTTCTTCTTTTCTTTTACGAGGTGTGTGAACAATTACTTTTGTCTTTGTTTCATCACCTATTTCTAATTGTTTTTTAAACACACTTATTTCATCTTCTGTTAATTTTTCAAGACCTATTTCTCCAATAGCTACTATGTCTTTGTTTTCAATCCATTTATATAAATTTTCATATATTAAATCGGGTTTTATATAGCTATTCATTGGATGTATTCCTAATGCGACTTTTAAATCAAGCCCATATTTTTTTCCTCTTTTTGAGTCATAGTTTAGAATTTTCTCTAAATGATTTAAAAGAACTTCTTCATTAAATAGGGTGTATGGGTAGAAACTACATGATATTGCACTATCTATTCCAGATAAATACATCTTCTCAAAATCTTCACCACTTCTTGCATCACTATGTATATGAGTATCTATCATTTTATCACCTTTCTATTGTTAATATATATTTATGTGTTTTTTTGTTTTTTAAAACTTCGTGAGTTTATGCATTCTCTCATATTGATAGTTTTTATATTTTTTATTAATAATAATTATAGTTAAAGTATTACTACTGGTGATTTGGTGAATAAAAACGAAAACTATTTAACAGAATATATGAAGATTTCAGAAGAGTTAAAACACATATCCAACTCTTTAATGAGATTACAATTGCTTTTTAGTTTGTATGAAAATGATAAAACAATGAAAGAAATAAATAGCTCAACAAAGCTAAATTATAGTGCTATATCAACAAATACTCGAATTCTAGAATTAGAAGAATATATAATAAGAGAAGAGAACACCTATAGTCTATCAAACATAATGAGATTATATCTTAAAAATCTGATGGAATTTGATAAAACTATAGCTATTTTAAAAGAGTTTTATAATTTATTTGAAAATCACAAAGTAAGAAATATACCACTTAAATCAATATCTGAATTACATATGGTTGAAGATAGCAAATTAATTGAATCAACTGGAATAGATATATACAAAATAAATGAGATTATTATTGATTCACTTAAAAAATCAAATGAAATCAAAGCTATTTTACCAATTAGCTTTAAAGAACTAACAAAAGCCATCGAAAAGTTCATAAATAAAGGTAAAAAAGCTGAATTAAAAATATCTGAAGATATTTATGATGACTTTGTAGAAAATATTGATTTAGATTTGGAAAATCTTCAAATTAAAGAACTTAATAAAGATTTTAATTTCTTACTTTTAATATCTAGTGATAAGTTGATATTAGGCCTCTATAAAAAAGAAGGTTCTTTTGATCAAAATAGAATTTTACTATCAAAATCAGAAGAAGCCTTAAAATGGGCTAATATTCTATTTGATAGTATATAATTAAATTCTTTTTTTATTTTTATTTTTTTTAAAATTTTAACTAGTACTTTGAGATTTAAATTCAATTTTACATTTTTTTAGGAAAAATTTCGCAAATATAAAAGAAATAGTAGAACCAACAAAGCAACCAAGTACTACTCCCCAATAGATACCATGATAACCCATTCCTAATAAAAATCCTAAAATATAAGCAAATATAATTTCACATAAAATTGATTGAATTAATGTGAGGATTAATGATACTAAACCTTTTCCAGCACTTATAAAAATAAAAGACCCCGCAATACCAAAAGACATAGCAATCATATAAAATACCAATATTCTTATAGTTTCGGTTATTTGAGGAACCAAATTTGAAACATTTTGAGTATATGTAAAAATCATGGTAATCTGTGGTGCAAAAATAAAAATAATAACTCCAATTATTATTGATATTATAAATCCGAGAGTTATGGTATAAAAAAAAGAAGTATTCATTTTTTCATAGTTACGAGCACCATAAGCAGCTCCAAATACTGTTAAAAGAGCGTTGCTCAATCCAAGAAGGGGGATACAACAAATGGCAATAAGGTTAATGGCAACTGTCGCGATTGCTACTTGTGTAACTGATGAAACAATTATCAACATATTAGCTATTACTATTAAAAAAAACGACATAATTAGATTTTCTAGTGCTGAAGGG
>JABUVA010000011.1:16570-27429 GCA_021442885.1 Methanobrevibacter sp.
TTTCCTAATTGCTTTTTTAGGATCTCCTTTTATTATATCAACATTTTTTGTATTTTCTTCTAGATTTGTACTGGACACTTCCATCTATTATTCCCCATTATTAGATAATAATTGAGTAATTAAATTTGCTTTAAACAATAGAATTCATTATTTATAATATTCTTCTAAATAAGAATTTATCTCATCAATAGCTATTCTTTCTTGTTTTTCACTATCTCTATTTCTAATAGTTACTTTTTCATCATCTAAAGTGTCAAAATCAACAGTAATAGCTAATGGAACACCTATTTCATCTGCTCTTGCGTATCTTTTTCCAATAGTTCCAGTTACTTCGTGTTCTACAGTATATCCTTCTAATCTAAGTTTGTTTGTAATATCTTCTGCAATCTCACGAGGGCCTTCTTTATTTACTAATGGATAAACTCCAACTTGAACTGGAGCTACTTCTCCTGCAAATTTAAAGTAATCTTTTTGTCCATCTTTAAAAGAGTGTAAGAGTACAGAATAAACAATTCTATCAATTCCAAATGATGGTTCAATTACATGAGGAACTATTTTTTCACCAGATATTTCTTCTTCAACTTCTTCAACTATTAAGAGCTCTTCTGGAACTTCATATGTTTTATCTAATTCAATTACATATTTTCCATTATCTTCAAGTGCTTTAATAATTTCATCAGCATCAGCTTGTTCAATAGCTTGTTTAACTTTAGGTGAATCTCCTTTAAAGACAGGTCCAAATTTTGAAAGATTTGGTTTTACAACTGTTTTTTTAACAAGTTTAGGTTGATCATATTCTATAAATACATTTAATTCATCATTACTAAATTCTGTATGTGAAGTTAAATCATAGTCTCCTCTATCAGCTATTCCAATTATTTCAACCCATCCATATTTGTCAGTTAAACATTCAACATCCCAACAATCAAGAGCATAATGGGCCATTTCTCCAGCTAAATGTTGTCTGAATCTTAAAACTTCGTCAGGAATACCAATTTCATTTAAGAATTTTTTAGCTAAGTAAAGTTGATATACAAGCATTTCATTAGCTACAATTCCTTTATCAACTGCCTCTTTTGCAGTTATTTTAAGTGGTTCTCCATTAGTTTCTTGAACTTCTTGTGAGCTTAAATATAATATTTCATTTTCAATTTGTTTGAATTTAGGGGTTGTTTTGTCTTTAGGATTTAGGAATATTTCAGCTTCCGCTTGTGTAAACTCTCTAAGTCTAATAACTCCTTGTCTTGGTGAAATTTCATTTCTGTATGCTTTTCCAAGTTGAACTACTCCAAATGGAAGTTTTCCTCTGAAAAATCTTTCAAGTCTTTTAAATAAGATGAATATTCCTTGTGCGGTTTCAGGCCTCATATATCCTACTTTATCGCCTTTAGCTCCAATCATAGTTTTGAACATTAAATTATAATTCCAAATATTAGCTAATTTTCCACCACATTCTGGACAAACAATATTATTTTCAATAACAATAGAATCTAGTTCTTCGTTTTCTAAACTCTCTACATCTTCACCAATCACTTCTTCAATAATATGGTCTGCTCTAAATACTTCTCCACATTCTTCACATTTTGTCATAGGATCAGTAAAGTTATCAACATGTCCAGAGGCTTTTAAAACTTCTTTAGGCATTACAGTTGGACCTTCAATTTCATAAAATCCTTCTCCAGAAACATATTGTTTTCTCCATTTTTGCATTATATTATTTTTTAAACTAGCTCCTAGAGGTCCATAATCAGTAAATCCAGATACTCCTGAATAAATTTCAAATGATGGCCATAAAAATCCTCTTTTTGCACTAATATTTGTCATCTTATCATGATTCATTGTTTATTCCTTCTTTAATTCATAATCTTGTTTAATTCTACTACTTTCAGGTTTTACTTGACCCATATATTTACTATTTCTACTTGGATGACCATAAGGTATTTCAGATGGTGTTGTCATTGTCTCAAATACAATTTGACAAACTCTTTGCCCAGGATATAATGCTACAGGCATTGCTCCAATATTAGAGATTTCTAATGTAATTTTACCTTCAAAACCTGGATCAATAAACCCTGCAGTTACATGCATTGTTACACCAAGTCTTCCCATTGAAGAACGACCTTCTACTCTAGCTACAAGGTCTTCAGGAACTTTTACATACTCATTAGTAGTAGCTAATGCAAATTCATTTGGGTGTATTATGAAAGCTTCACCAGGTTCTACTTTTGTAGATTCCATATAAGATGCAACATCTTCAGGGTCTTTAGGGTCAATAAATGGTTTTCTAATAACTTTAAATACTTTAAATTCATCTCCAAGCCTCATATCTACTGAAGATGGTTGTATTTGTTTTTCATCTTCTAAAGGTTCAATTGCAAGTTTGCCTTTTTCAAGATACTCTTTTATAGTTTTGTCACTAAGGATAGTCATTTTATTCCTCTTGTCTTAATTTTAATCTTCTTAAAATACCTTTTAAAGTATGTGCTTCTCGTCCAGTAATAAATGCACGGTTTATAATATTTTTAAATGCTTTCAATCCAGTTTTCTTTTTATGGTCTGGAATGGGTAATGTGTCAATTATTTCGGACATATCTTTTAATAAATATTCTTTTTCAATAGAGGTACTTTCTTCAAGTCCTTCAACAGGAAATTCATATCTATTTTTAAAAAGTTCATATAAAATAATGGCAGCTGCATGTGAAATATTCATAATAGGATAGCTGGGAGAAGTTGGAATGCTAACAACAATGTCACATTCTTCAATTTCTTTATTTGTAAGTCCATTGCCTTCACGTCCGAAAATAATTGCAGTATTGTTATTTGGATTAATTTTACGCCCTAGCTCTTCAGGTTTTATAGGGATTCTTGAAAGATTATAGCTACCTCCAGCTATTCCAGTTGATGCAACTTTAAAATCAATTCTAACATTTTTGTAAAAATCATCTAAACTATTAAATATCATTGCATTTTCAACTATATGTTTAGCATGCATTGCTTGATAGTATGCTTCATCTTTAAGTTCTGGAGGGTTTATTAATATTAATTTTGAGAGACCAAAATTACCCATTGTTCTTGCAAGAAAACCAATGTTTCCTGGTGTTTCACATTCAACAAACACTATGTAAATATTATTTTTAATCTTTGTTAATTCTTCTTCAGAGTCATCTTTAATTGGTGATGAAATTTCTTTACCACTTGATTGTGATTTCTTTTTTGCCTTTTTACTAGAAGATTCTTTAGCATCAATTTTTCCACCTTTATTTGTTGAGGATATTTTATGCTGTTTTACAATTGAATCTTCACTAACTGCAACATCACCCATTAACAACAACTCCATATATCATTCATAAGCTTTCTGTAATAGTTCTACTAAATTCATTGTTTTGACGTCTATATTTTCATTGTCAAGTCCGTCTTGTAAATTTAATTTACAGAAGGGGCATATTGTTATAACTGCTTCAGCATCAGTATCATCAATCATTTTAGCTTTTTGGGATGCTAATTTTAATGCTATTTTAGGTTCTCCGGATTTTATTCCACCACCAGCACCACAACATTGACAAGGATGTTTCATTTCAACTAATTCAACACCATTAATATTTTCAATTATTTCTCGAGGTTCATCTTTAATACCTTGACCTCTAGATAAGTGACATGGGTCATGCCAAGTGACTTTCATATCTAAATCACTCATTTTGTCGTAGTCAAGTTTATCAATTAAAAATTCACTTATATCTAATACATTAAGCTTAGAACCATATTGGGGATGTTTATTTTTAAGTGTAGAGCCACAACCAGCACAAACAGTAACTACAGTATCATAATCTTTGAAAACTTCTTTGTTTTTATCAACAAGTTCTTGAATATCCTCTGTTTGTCCTGTGTTTAATAATGGTGAGCCACAACATACCTGACCTTCAGGAACATCTATTTCAATTCCATTAGCTTTAAGAACATCCATTAAAGCATATCCGACTTCAGGCATTTTTTTATCTACCATACATCCAGTAAACAATGCAACTTTTGCTTTATCATCAGTTTTAGCTTTTGTGTCATTTATTTCATCAACAAAGCTTCTATCACTTAAAATAGATCTATTTGTATTTTCAATATTTTCTTTAAATGCCACATGTTTTGGAAGTGGTCCTTTTCCTACTTTACAGGCTTCTTCTCTAAATTTAACTATTGCATCTCCAAAGGTGCAGATATCTTTAGGACATACTGCTTGACATTTTCCACAGCTAGTACATTTAAACAATCCTTCTTTAAGACTTTCTTTCAATCTATCATCTAAATCTCTAGGATCATTGTCAAATTTAGCTAAATATCTCATTATATATGGACCACCATATTCATCTCTGAAATATGTAACAACAGGACATGTTGACAAGCAGGAATGGCATTCAATACATCCTCTAACTTTTTTAGTATCTTTAATATCGTCTTTTGTAATATTTTCATTTAAACATTTATCACAAGGTTCTGGAGATAAACTTAAATGTAAATCTTTTATTTTTTGCTCAATTTCACTTTTATCAACAATTAAATCTTTAATCACTGGAAAATTCAATGGTTCAATTAAAACACCATCTTTTATCTCTTGTTGACATGCTAGAGCCCCATTACCATTGAATTTAATGGCACAAGAACCACATTGTCCTGCAAGACAAGATTCTCTATAACTAATGTCTGCATCATATTTTATATTAATAGCTTTTAGAGCATCTAATACTTTCATTCCAGGGGTTTTATTTATTTCATAGCATTCAATGTGGGGTTCGGTGTCTACTTCTCTATCAAACCTAGAAACATAAACTTTTATCATATCATTTTCCCCTTTTTGTTAAGTTAATAATAAAAAAATTTATTTTAGTTTTCTTCTATATTATTTATTATATNAATATAAATATTTTGTTTTTTTAATCTGAAATTTTTTTTTCTATTTTTATTTTCTATTGATTTATTTGCTTCTATTTCTTCATTTTTTTTTTCATATTTTTCTATATTATTTATTATATTAATTAAATTATATAATAACAATAGTTTTTGAATTTATGATTAAAAAATTATTTTTCATATTTAATTCCATTATACTTTTTTATTAAATTTAATCATTAAAGAAATTTTGAATTAAATGGCCCTAGGAATATAGTAAATGGATTTAACTAATTTAATTATTATCTGAAGCTTTAGAATCAATTTTTTGATAATGCTTTAAGTAAACAATATATTAATATAAAATCAATATACATAATAATATGTTTGATATTATTCTATAAAATATAATTTTAACCTTATCATATTTTGAGGAGAGATAATGAATTTAAAAGAATTAGTAACAGGAAAAGAAGGTGACAAACAATTTCTCTTAGGTAATGAGGCAGCTGTTAGAGGTGTTATTGAAGCAGGACTTTCAGTTGCAGCTACTTATCCAGGAACTCCTTCTTCTGAAATTGGTAATATTTTATCATTTCTTGCAAAAGATGCAAATATTTATTTTGAATTTTCAACAAATGAAAAGGTAGCTATGGAGGTTGCAGCAACAGCAGCTGCTTCTGGGCTTCGTTCATTTACTTTTATGAAACATGTAGGTATGAATGTTGCTAGTGACTCATTTATGACCACAGCTTATACTGGTGTTCGTGGAGGGATGGTTATTTTAATAGCTGATGATCCTTCTATGTTTTCATCACAAAATGAACAAGATTCTCGTCATTATGGTCATTTAGCAAATTTACCTGTTCTTGAACCTTCTAATTGTCAGGAGATTAAAGATATGGTAAAATATGGTTTTGAATTATCAGAAAAAGTTCAATTACCCGTTATTGTTAGAACTACTACTCGTGTTTCACATATGAGGGGTATTGTTGAATTTGGAGAGATTAAAGATAATGTTAGTAATGATGAAACTCATTGGATGAAAGGAAATTTTAAAAAAGACCCTTCACAATTTGTTCCAGTTCCAGCTTATGCTCAAAAAATGCATATTGATTTAATTGAAAAAATAGAGGATGTTAAATCTCTTTCCAACAAATCAGATTTTAATAATGAAATTAAATTTGGAGATTCTAAAATGGGAGTAATAGCTTCAAGTAGTGCTTTTAACTATGCCCATGATGTTATATTGTCTAATAATCTTGATATTGATATTTTTAAAGTTGGTTTATCTAATCCATTTCCAGATACTAAACTAATTAAATTTTTAGAATCTTTTGATGAAGTTTTTGTTGTTGAAGAAGTAGATCCAATTATTGAAAAAGAAGTTTTAATGATTATTGGTCAAAATAATTTAAATGTTAAAGTTCATGGTAAATTTGATGGAACATTTCCTAAATATCATGAATTCAACCCAGATATTGTTAAAGAAGGTTTTAATAAGTTTTTAAACTTTTATGAAAAAGAAGAACCTCAATTATCTGAATCATTAAAGAAATTAATTTCAGAAATTCCTAATAGGGCTCCAGTATTATGTGCAGGCTGTCCTCATAGGGCAATGTATTATGGAATTAATAAAGCAGCTGAAGAACTTAGAATTCCTACAGATGATTTAATTTTTGCATCAGATATTGGATGTTATACTTTAGGATTAAATCCACCATATAATGCAGCAGATTACTTATTATCAATGGGTTCTAGTGTAGGTGATGGTTGTGGTTTTTCAATAGCTACTAATCAGCATGTTGTAGGTTTTATTGGGGATTCAACATTTTTCCACAGTGGTGTTTCACCATTAATAAATGCTGTTCACAATAAACAAAAATTTGTTTTAACAGTTCTTGATAATAGAATTACAGCTATGACTGGTGGTCAACCAAATCCAGGGATGCCTGTTGATGGTATGGGAGATGAAGCTCCTGAAATTTCTATTCGTAAAATTGCCAATGCTGTTGGTGTTAAATTTGTTCGTGTTGTAAATCCACTTAACCTAGAACAAGTTATTAAAACTTATAAAGAGGCATTAGAATTTGATGGTGTGGCGGTTATTATTGCTAAATCTCCTTGTACTTTAATTAAGGGATTACCAAAAAAACCTCCTGTTAACTTTGATGAAAGTAAGTGTCAGAAATGTAAAAAATGTTCTAATGACTTAGCTTGTTCTGCAATTTCATTTAAAGATAATAAGATTGTTGTTGATAAGTCAATGTGTAATGGATGTAATATTTGTGTTCAAGTTTGTAAATATGGTGCTTTAACTGAAGGAAGATGATAATATGGCAGATGATAATTATAGTATGTATATTTGTGGTGTAGGAGGTCAAGGAATTATTAAAACCTCTGTAATTATTGGTGAAGCTGCAATGAATGAGGGACATAATGTTGTTATGAGTGAAATTCATGGAATGTCTCAAAGAGAAGGATCAGTGTCTACAGAATTAAGGATAGGTGAATACGATAGCTCAATTCTTCCGGATTATAGTGCAGACATGATTTTAGCATTTGAACCAATAGAAGTTATTAGAGGATTAGATAAAGCTAATAAGGATACTAAAATTGTATTTAACACAGCTCCAATTATTCCAAGTTCTGGTGATAAACCTTATCCAAATATTAATAATTTAATTTCAATTTTAGAAGAAAACTATAAAAATGTTCTTCCTATTGAAGCAAACCAATTAGCTATTGATGCAGGAAATATCCTTTCTTTAAACATGGTACTTTTAGGTGCAGTTACAGCAGATGATAATTTCCCAATTTCAAAAGATTCAGTAATTGAATCTATGAAAAATAATCTAAAACCTAAATTCCATGACCTTAATTTAAAAGCAATTGAAAAGGGATATGATTGGATTAAGGGTTAATAATTTAAATGATTATTTTACATACGAACAGTCAAAAGACATGCCGAATTTTGCAATCAGATGAGAGGAATAATCTGTGGATTCAAATGCTCCCAATGACAATTCCAGATAATGTATTTCAACTCAGATAAATCAAGCATTTATCTTGAAATACTTTTTTCTCCCCCATAATATCTTACATTTTGTTCTAGTTTTTCAAAGTCAATTTCATTTCCTACAATAATCAATTTATTGATACATTATTTATCATAACTATCTTTAAAAAATTTCAAAATAACTTTTTTATAAACATTTTTATAAAAATAGTTCTATGTCATTAAAAAGAGATGAAATTAAACTTTTTGAAAATAAAGAAATAAGGACTGTTTGGCATTCTGGTATTGATGGATATTACATATCAGTAATTGATATTATTGCTGCTATTACTGAAAGTAAAAACCCTAACCGATATTGGTCTGACCTAAAAATAAAATTAAAAGAAGAAAGTGGTCAACCTTACGAAAATATCGTAAAGTTGAAAATGCCTGCTAAAGACGGTAAAATGCGTGAAACCGATGTAGCTACTGTTAAACAAATGTTAAGAATCATACAGTCAATACCATCACCAAAAGCAGAACCAATCAAACAATGGCTAGCACAACTAGGTCAGGAAAGACTAGATGAAATAGCAGACCCCGAACAAGCCATTGAAAGAGCAATAGATTATTACCGTGAAAAAGGACATAGTGAAGAATGGATATCTCAAAGATTAAGAAGCATTGAAATAAGAAAAGACTTAACCAGCGAATGGAATAGGAGTGGTGTAGAACAAGGACTAGAATATACAATGCTTACTAATGAAGTAAGCAAAGCATGGTCTGGAATGACAACAAGAGAATATAAAGATTATAAAAGTTTAAGAAAAGAAAGTCTCAGAGACAATATGACTAACACAGAACTAGTTTTAAATATGTTGGCAGAAGTTTCCACTACTGAAATTAGTCGTGCCGAAAATCCAGAAGGTTTTGAAGAAAGTAAAGATGTAGCTCAAAGAGGGGGAAATATTGCTGGTGATGCACGTAAGAATCTTGAAAAACAATTAGGTAAAAAGGTCATTAGTAAGAATAATTCCAATAACCCAAGATTGCTTGATGAATAATTAGTCAAGTCTTTCAAAAATAAGTAATAAAGTATTGCTAATTTTGGAAAAGTTTATATTTAAATGAATGTAAATATTATAATTATTAGATGGAGAGAAAAAAGTAGTGATAATTTATGAGTTATAAAATTGATAATGCTATAATAAAAAAAGATAAATTAGGAAATATTACTTTAATAGATCCTAAAAGGATTTTTGATAATGAAGAAGCATTTATAGCTATTAAAAGTGATGATTTAATCACAATTCAATTATTAATTAATGCTATTTTAGCCAATGATTTTAAAAGATGGAGAGAAATAACATCATTTTCTGATAGGGAATCAGTAAAAAGTTTATTTATCCGTTTAGGTTATACTAAAGAAGACATTGCGGATATGTTAAATGAGCTTTAATTTGTTTTTCCATGCCTCTTTATATTTTATCTAAACAAATCAATAATATTAAATTTGAGATTTTTCTCGATATTGATTTTGATAATTTAGGTAATGTCTGCTCTTATGAGTTTTATGATGGATTTTTTTATTATGAAAATCCATCTGATATTCGTTTTTCAAAAGTATATTGTGATGAATCCAATCAATATGAATGGGATTTCTTTATAGATGGTTTATTGCAACTATTTGATAGTAAAATTTTATTTAAAAAAATAGAAAAGTTAAAAAAAGAAGGTGATTCTTATTATTTCCATGAAGAAGAAATTGATGTAATTCTCATGGAAATTGATTAAGAATTAAATATCTTTTAAATCTTCTTCTTTTAATATTTTAGCACCTTTTTCTTCTAATAATGAAATAGCATTATCAAGATCTTCAAATTTCATAACTGTTGTTGCTTCATCAAGTTTGTTAGTTGAAAATGCATAAATATATTCTAAGTTTATATTTCCTTCTTCTAATATTTCTAAAATAGAGTTTAACCCATTTGGTTTATCGGGAATTTCTAAAATAGCTACTTCATCTTCACGAACAGTAAAGTTAGCCTCATTTAATTTTTCAATAGCTAGATTATTATCAGATACTATTAATCTTAAAATTCCATATTTGGAAGTATCAGCTATTGAAAGTGCTAAAAGATTAATATTTGCGTCTCCTAATATTTTTAAAATTGATCTAAGTTTCCCTTCTTTGTTTTCTAAAAATACTGAAATTTGTTTCATATTATCACCTTTATTCAAAATTTCTTTCATCAATTACTCTTACAGCTTTTCCTTCACTTCTTGGCAAACTTTCAGGTTCACAAATAGTTACATCAACTTTTATTCCAATTTCACTACGTATTTCACCCATAATTTTATTTTCCATCTCTTCCATCTTTTTCATTTCATCAAAGAATAAATCAGGGGTAGCTTCAACTTTTACTTCAATTTCATCAAGAATATCTGGTCTTGTTACTACGATTTGGTAGTTTGGACTTACTCCATCAACAGAAAGTAATGCTTTTTCAATTTGTGATGGGAAAACCATAACTCCTTTAATTTTTATCATATCGTCACTTCTTCCAGTTATTCTAGTCATTCTTTTAGTGGTTCTTCCACATTTACAATTGCCAGACATTAATGAAGTTAAATCTTTAGTTCTAAATCTAATAACTGGGGTTCCATCACGAGTAAGAGTTGTTAAAACAAGTTCTCCTTTCTCATCATCTCCTAGAACTTCTCCGGTTTCAGGATTAATAATCTCTGGATAGAAATGATCATCAGAAATATGTATTCCATCTTGTTCTAAACATTCTTGAGCAACTCCAGGTCCCATAACTTCAGTTAATCCATAAATATTTAAGGCTTTTATTCCAAGGGTTTCTTCAATTTTGTGTCTCATCTCTTCAGTCCACATTTCAGCTCCAAATATTCCTGCTTTAAGATTAATTTCATCTAATGAAATTCCATATTTTTTTAGACTTTCACCTAAATACATTGCATA
>JABUVA010000011.1:27437-30864 GCA_021442885.1 Methanobrevibacter sp.
CAACTTAGAATATCAGATTGAAAATCTTTCATATTGTTTAATTGTCTGTGTGTGTTTCCAGCAGACATTGGGAGTGTCATTGCACCAAATTTATATGCTCCATGGTGAATTCCAAATCCACCAGTAAATAAACCATATCCATATGCATTTTGAATAATCCACTTCTTCTCAGCACCCGCCATACCAAGGCCTCTTGCGATAATTTCTCCCCAGATATCAAGATCATTTTTAGTATATCCGGAAACTGTTGGTTTACCTGTAGTTCCTGAGGATGCATGTATTTCAACAATTTCATCATTAGGAACTGCAAATAATCCAAATGGATAGGCTGCTCTTAAATCATCTTTACTTGTAAATGGTAATTTTTCAATATCTTTCAAAGTTTTAATATCTTCTGGTTTTACTCCAACTTCATCAAACTTTTTCTTGTAAAGAGGAATATTCTCATAAGCTAATTTTACAGTTTTTTGAAGTCTTTCAAGCTGTAATTTTTCTTTATCTTCATGGCTCATACATTCGGCTTCTTCATTCCAAATCATATTATCACAATATTCATTCCATATTTTTTATTATTTGTTCAAATATTTGTCATTTAAAATATAAAAATTTATATAATGTCGATTTTAAAAATTTTATAGTATATTCAAAAGTGGAGTATATTTGAGGTTTTTAAATGAATGTTATGATTTTGGCAATTGTGTTTATAGTTTACATATTTGCATTAGTTTATGTAGGCTACTATGCATGGAAAAAAACCAACTCATCTGAAGACTTTATGATAGGTGGTGCTAACACAAACTCTGCGGTCATGGCTTTAAGTTATGGTGCTACTTTTATTTCAACGGCAGCTATTATAGGTTTCGGTGGAGTTGCAGCTGAATATGGAATGAGTATTTTATGGTTGTCGTTTTTAAATATTTTTGTTGGAATATTCATTGCATTTGTATTTTTAGGTAAAAGAACTCGTAGAATGGGTCATTCTTTAGGCTCACTTACATTTCCAGAATTTTTAGGTAAGCGTTTTAATAGTAGGGGAATTCAAACTATATCTGGTTTAATTATATTTTGTGCAATGCCTCTTTATGTGGCTGTTGTATTGATTGGTGCTGCTAGATTTTTAGAATCCTCTTTATTAATTAGTTTCAACATCAGTTTGTTAATTTTAGCAATAATTATTACATTATATGTGTTCTTTGGTGGTATCAAAGGTGTAATGTATACTGATGCATTACAAGGTGTTATTATGATTGCTGCTATGGCTTTCTTACTTGTTTTTGTATATATGATGTTTGGAGGATTTTCTCAAGGAAATGCTGCATTAACAAATATGGCAAGTTTATATCCTGCTAAAGCTGCAGCTAGTGGGGGTACGGGATGGACGACATTCCCAACATTTAATAGTCCTTACTGGTGGACTTTAGTTTCATCTACTTTAATAGGTGTAGGTATTGGTGTACTTGCTCAACCTCCGTTAATTGTAAGATTTATGACTGTTAAATCTGATAAAGAATTAAACAGATCAGTTCTAATTGGTGGTATCTTTGTTGCAATTATACCAACAACTGCATACCTTGTTGGCGCTCTATCTAATGTTTATTTCATGGATACAGTTGGAAAAATTTCTGTTGATGTTGTTGGAGGAAATATTGATAAAATTATCCCTGCATTTATTACAAGTGCACTTCCAGAATGGTTTGTTTATGTCTTTTTATTAACATTAATTGCAGCAGCAATGTCTACTATTAGTTCTCAATTACACACTCAAGGTTCTGCTTTTGGTGTTGATATTTATGGATCTTTAAGAAAACAAGTTAAACAAATTGGTCCAGTTTCAATTACTAGATTTGGTATTTTGATTGCAGTAATATTAGCTATTATTGTTGCATTTATATTGCCTGGAAGTGTTGTAGCATTAGGTACAACTCTTTTCTTTGAAATTTGTGCAGCTGCATTTTTACCAGTATTTTTAGGAGCACTATATTGGAAAAGAACAACAAAACAAGGAGCATATGCTGGAATTATTTCAGGAATTCTTGTTAGTATAATTTGGTTAACATTTGTATTTCAAAAAACCGCAGTGGGTTTAGGAATATGTAAATATTTATTTGGTGTTCCATCATTAATTCCAATCTACCCATTACCATTTATTGACGTTATGTTAATTGCTGTTCCTATATCAGCTATATTTACAATTGTTGTAAGCTTACTTACTAAAAAACCAGAAAAAGACCTTGTTAACAATGCATTTAAACAAATTGATAATAAAGGAAGTGAATCATAATGATGGTTTTAGGAATCGAAGACCCATGGATTTGGAGTGTATTTATTTTAACTATTTTAGCAGCACTTCTATGCATTGTTTATGGTATAGTAAACTGGAATAAAGGAGATTAATCTCCTTTCTTTTTTTTATTAATCATCCTTTTATGTTAGATATATTAAACTAATGGTTAAAAATCCAACAAAAGTAAAAATGATTAAAAACAGCATTTTCTTAAAAACAATTTTTAATATTTAAAAAGGATAAGATTTAATAATATTATTAATATAAATTTCTTATAATATTATGGAGGTTACTTTTATGAGAATTACAGAAGACTTATTAAAAAAAGATGTTATTGATGCTGATGCAAGAGAAATTGGTGTAATAACAGATATAATAATTAGTGATCAAACTTTTGAGATTACAGACATAGTAACTCAAGAAAAAGGATTTGCTAACTTTGGTTCAAATGAAGAAAATGTAATACCTATTGACTTTATATCTGTTGTTGGAGATAAAGTTTTAATTAAAAGTGCTGATGAGATTGATGAGATTTAAATGATTACTAAAGAATATTTAATTGATTTACTTAAAGATAATGAAGTATTTTTAGAAGGTGACTTTACTTTAGCTTCAGGTAAAAAAAGTAATTATTATGTTAATATGAAAAAAGCTATTACTTATCCAGAAATTTTATCTGCAATAGCTGATTTAATCACCAATCAGATTAAAAATGAAAATTTAGATAAAGTGGCAGGCCCTGCTTTAGGAGCAGTTCCAATTGCAACTGCTGTTTCTCTTAAATCTAATCTTCCTTTGTTGATGATTAGGAAAGAAGAAAAAGGTTATGGTACTTCTAAATTAATTGAAGGAGATCTTGAAAAGGGTGATGAAGTTGTTGTTGTAGAAGATGTTACAACTTCTGGTGGTTCATTACTTAAAGCTATTAAAGCCATTGAGGACAATGGTGGTGTTGTAAAAAAAGCTATTTCTATTGTCGATAGGCTTGAAGGAGCCCAAGAAACTTTTGATAAAGAAAATATTCTTTTCGAACCTTTAATTAGAGTTAATGAATTTTTTTAAATTCATTTTCTATTATTTTTTTTTAAAACTAGCTATTAAAATTGAATTAATTAAGCATATTAGGTGTTTTAATTAAAAAAT
>JABUVA010000011.1:31860-45117 GCA_021442885.1 Methanobrevibacter sp.
CCGTCTTTGAAGAATAAATTCAAACTAACAAATTTTTCTGAGACTGTTAGATATATCTTAATATTTTCATCCAAAACAGATAGTTTTATATTTTTGTATTCTTCTAAGGCTTTTTTATATTTTTTTTCATGTTTTATGGATTTTATTACCTTTTCTGTTGTTAATATCTCTAAACTTTTTGTTTTTCCTTTTTTTATAAGATCAATAAGCTTATTCATATGATTTTCAGAATATATCGGCAGTATTATTTTTAGATTTTTACAGTTAGAAATCAAATCCATATATGTTGTATAGGCTTTTGATAAATCTTTGTTTGTTGAAGATATGCACTGTGAATTCTTTAATTGGTATAAATTTTTAATAGATTCCTCTGGAAGATCATTTAGGGAATGATTGTTCCAAAATATTTTATTCCTATCAATTGAATACCAATTTTCAATAAGTTTAATCATATTTACTGCCAACATATAACCATTGGATGTTAGTGAATAATACTTATTTAATTTTTTCACATAATTTAAATTTTCTAATTCTTTTAGTCCATGGAGTATTGTTGCTGATGGTTTTTCAAGTTCTGTTCTTAAATCTTCTAAATTCTTAGATTTTTCGTATATGCTTATTATTATCTTTGTTCTCATTGTAGATGTTAGAATATATTTCATGTCTTTATAATCGGATTCTTTTACCATTTTTACACCTTATATATGATTTTTAATTTTGTTAAAGAGATTTTCACTCCAACTAACTGCTTTTTCATTTGAAGATATGAGGATTCGGTTTTGATCAAAACTTTCATCATTTTTATATAGTCCTAGACTCATATTGTTGTCACAAATTGTTAGATAAATATTTAAAGGTTTTTTTACAGAGCGAACTTTAAAATTTCCATTTTTAATATTTGTTCTTCGTACTTCATCGTCGATATTGTGGATTAAGCTTTTGTAAATCGTGTTGTTTACTAGAAGCTCTATTTTTGCCCCGTTTTTAAGCTGATTTTCAATTAATTTTGGATATTCTGGATGTAGGTATGGGAATATAGCTTTTATGTTTTCAGATTCAATTATCTGCTTTTTTATGGTGTTATAAGTTTTATAAATATCTACTGATGTTGATTTCACAAGCTCTGAGTTGTATAGGTCTGTAAGATTTTTTATAGATTGAGAATCTATATTGTCAATATTGTGTTTGTGCCAGAATTCCTCGAAATCCGTTATAATCTTTAGACTTTTATTAAAGTCAAGGATATGTTCTAAATACATTCGGGTAATAAATGTTATTTTAAATTTTCCATCTTCTTTGTAAATATTGTTGTTTAGCTCTAATTTACTTACATTACTTGATACTGAGCTGTATCTCATGTTTGTTGCTTTTGCAATTTCTTTTACATTATATGATGCATTTTTAAGGCAATTTAAAATTCTTATTCTAACTGTAGATTTAGTTAGAAATTTTAATTCCTCTTCAATATTTAGTAATGTTTCATAATTTGTATTATGATTCATATTTTTTCTCCTTTTATTTATTTGATTTAATAATATTGCATTGATTTCAATTTATTTACTCCAATTGAAAATATTGCGGTAGTTTTATATTAATTAAGTTAATTAAAATAGTTTTATCAAATTTCATCTAAATTTCATTGAAATTTTATTGAAATTTTATTGAAATTTCCTCTAAATTCTTGGAAATGTTAACTATATCAAATATTAGAAATAAATAGAAATATATGAAAACAGATTATATTTTAGATGCTTCTGCATTTATTAATGGGTTTCCACTAGATAATCCTAATAATCACACAACTCCAGAAATAGCTTCTGAAATTAAAGATTTTAAATCAAAATTAATCTTAAACACAGCTATTGATGAAGGAAAATTGGATATTATAGAGCCTGGTGAAGAATCTATCAACAAAGTTGAAGAAACTATTTCAAAATCAGGTGATAACCTTAGATTATCACTTCAAGACAAAACTGTTATTGCATTAGCATTAGAATTTATCGAAACAAACAATAATATTAAAGTAATTACAGATGACTATACAATTCAAAATACTTTAAAAATATTAAATATCCCATTTTCATCAATTTTAACCGATGGAATTAAAGAAGTTTATAACTGGAAAAAAATATGTTCTGGTTGTAAAAAAGAATATGATGATGACTATCCTTTTGATGATTGTGAAATTTGTGGATCAAATTTATTTAAAAAAAGAGTAAAATAGCTAGTGTTATTATGGAAATTGGTGTTGTAGTTCATGGACCTAATATAATAGATTCTGGATATGCTAATGATATTATTGATTTATTAAAAGAATATGGGGATGTTTCAGCAAGACTCGGTGGAACAATGGGAAGAACAGCTGTTATTGATAATTCTTTAGAAGAAATAATTGATATTTCTCAAAAATTAGTTCCCAGTGATTCTTTAAAATTATTTCTTGATGAAAATAAGGATATTATTTTTCTTTTAAATTATGGTAAATCAGATGTAACAGGTCAAGTTTTTGGTTATAAAGTTGTAAATCACTATTTTGATAAAACCAATAACAAAAACATTCCAATAATTCAAATTGAAAGACCTGGTGAAAATGATGGTAGTGTTATTCTTTGGTGTGGAGATTATGAAGAACTTGCAGATAAAATAGCTAGTAAACTTAGTCTAAACAGAGTTACTCCTAATGAAATCTTTGAAAAACACTTTAAACAAGATTTTAAAGATAGTAGAACTCATAGATTAGTTCATGGTGTTAGTCCTGGTGAGAATATAATGGTTAATAGTGTTGTTATAGGAAAAGCAACATCAGATAATCTTGTTTTAATAGCTGAAGATGGATATATTGTTGATATTGTAGGAGGTATTTTAAAACCTCATGGTGTTGAAAAACTTTCTAAAATTGATTTAGATTCAGCTATTATAAAAACAGGTCTTTTAAGAAAATCTGATGTTAAACCACGTGTTTTAGAAAAAAAACAAGAGGGGGATAAATTTAAAGTAGCTTTTCTAGATCATGCTGGGGAGGATGTTTATAAATATAGTGATATGGATCTTGTTATAACAATTGGGGATGATACTACTCTTATTTCTTCAGACATTCTTTATAGACTAGACATACCTATTATTGGGATTACAGATGGGGATTTAGATAAAGTTGTAGAACATGGTTATAAAAAAGAAGATTCTATTATTTTTGAACTTGAAAGTGGTTTTGATGATATTGTAGGTAGGAGAATTTTTGATGAAATCTTCAATAATTCCAATGTTTTAGAATTTGATAAAGATGTTAAAATTAAAATAAAAAATTTAATTATTGAAATATTAAATAATATGAATTGTAAATATAAAATTAAGGTTATATAACATTATAATGGAAGTGTATTTTATTGGATTTTAAAGCTCTTATTAAGTCTATTCAAGATTTTGAAGGTGTTACCCGTAAAAATTCAATTGATAATGTCATTTCATTATTAAAGGATGCATACAATGTTTCTGGTAACGTAATCATTGATATTGGTGATGATGCCTCTGCAGTAGATATTGGTAATAATCAAGCTTTACTAATAGCTGCCGACGGGATTTGGGGCCAAATTATGGATGTTAATCCTTATTGGGCAGGATATTGTTCTGTTCTTGTTAATGTAAATGATATTGCAGCTATGGGGGCTAAACCTTTAGCAATGGTTAATATAATGTCAATAGCTCATGATGAGATATATGATGATTTACTTAAAGGAATTAATGATGGATGTTTAAAATTTGGTGTTCCAATGGTTGGTGGACATTTACATCCAGATAGTACAGTTGATTCTTTAGGTGTAGCTATTGTAGGAATTGCCCAGAAAGATAAGATTATTACTAGTTTTGATGCTCAAATTGGTGATAAAGTTATTGTAGCTATTGATTTAGATGGTAAACCTCATGAGATGTTTTCTCTTAATTGGGATACTACTTATGAAAAAGATGCTAAACTTGTTCAAGACCAAATTTTAGCTATCCAATATCTCGCTGAAAATGATTATATTAACTCTGGTAAAGATATTAGTAATCCTGGAATTTTAGGGACTTTAGAAATGCTTTTAGAAGCTTCAAATAAAGGTGCTATTGTGAATTTACAGGATATTCCTAAGAATCCTAATGTTGAATGGGAGCCATGGCTTAAAATGTATCCTGGTTCTGGTTTTGTTTTTACAGCTGATGAGAAAGACTGTGATACAATTATTGAGTATTTAGATAAATATTCATTAACTGCAGCTATTGTTGGTGAAGTTAATGACAGTAATTCTTTATTTGTTGTAAATGATGGAGAAAAATTAGAACTGTTTAATCAAAGAAAAAATCCTGTTTTTAAAGGTATTGATGAATAAATATTTTATAAATTAAATTTAATATTATATTAATTAAAGTCTTTTATTAGGAGATTATATGTTAATCAAAATTAATGGGGAAGAAATGGAAGTTAAAGATGGTTCAACTATCGGTGATGTAATTGAACTTTCTAATGCACCATATTCTCCCGGAAGTATCCTCTGTTTAATTAGAGGTAAGGAAGAATTAGAGAAGAATATTAGTAAATATAAGATTAAAACTAATAAAGGTTCTATAATTATTGAATTAACTGATAATGAGGAAGCTGCTCCTCTTGTTAATTTGTGGAAAGAAAATTATAGTCTTTTTAATAATCTTAATATTAGATGGTCTACTGTAAGTGAGGCTGCAATTGGTCCTATTGTTACTGATTTAGAACCAACACCTGATGAATATAAATATTATGAAGGAGATGTTGTTTTCAGTTTATCTGGATTCAGTAATGAGTCTACTCACTTAATTCTTATTAAAGATAATGTTTCTAATGTTTACAGTGTTCCACCATATAACAAAGGTGTTTTTGCTAAGATTATTGGTGGTAAAAAAACTTTAGATGTATTAACTGAACGTGATGCAGTAATAGATGTAGAACCAATTATTGAGAGAAGTGTATCATTGGATAGTTTATCTATAACTGATTTAGATATTGTTTTAGAAGATGGTAATGAGCTATATACTTATGTTTCTATAGAGGTTGATGAGAAATCTCCAATATGTGCAGAACATTTATTTAGTCTTATTAGTAGTGGAAAAGCTGAAGTTAGCTTTGATTCTAATTCCTTTATTGGTTTTTATGGCTTAGAGGGTATTGATAAACCTAAAGAGGATATTAAACCTAGAAGGAAAGGAACTATTACAGTTAGAAATGAGGGAAAAGGCGTTGGAAGAGTTTATGTTTATCGTGAAAATAGAGTTTTAGCTCCAAGCCATACTACTGTTGGTAGTATAGTTAATGGTATGGAGATTATTGATATTGCTCAAAAAGATGATGTAATTACTTTTGTATCTGAACAACAAAGAATAATGACTTTAAATACAACTCAAAGTGAAGCTAATGAGTTATTAGATTCTTTAGGAATTAAACAGATAAGAGATGGTGTAACTGATGATGATGCAATAATTGTAGAACAAAGTCCTCATTATACTATTGATGTTCTTAAAGAAGGTAAAGTATTTACAAAAGGAATAAATAAAGAAGATTTATGTTTAATTGAATTAACAGATGAAGCACCAAGATCAAAATGGTATCTTGAAAAGTTATCAGGATTAGCTGAAAACCCTATTGGTCGTTTAGATGTGCATTTTGCAGTTCCTGGAATGAAAATTGTTATTTTTAAAGGAGATACTAAAAATGCAAAAGGTTTAATTCCTGAAAATGTTCCAACAGATGTTGTTAAAGCTGGTGAAATTGGTATTACTAATATGGCTGCTAAAAATGTTGGTTTGATTGGTATAAGATTTGAAGATCATGTTGAATTTGGACCTACTGCAGAATCATTTGCTGCAACAAATATTGTAGGAAAAGTCTGTGGTGACTTCAAAACTCTTGAAAAACTTAAAGATGGAGATGTTTTATATGTCAGAGAATTTATGCCCGAGTCCTAAGTTAAGTAAAGAAGATTGGGATCCTGATGTTGTAACTCGTATGATAATTCTTGCTCCTGGGGCTAAAGTAAGTGAAAGCGAGATAGTTAGTGAAATGCATATGTTAGACTTACCATTAACAATTAAAAATACCTGTTATGGAGCTATGGTTAGTGGTAAATCAAAAGATGTAAGAGAAGCTTTAAAAGCAATAAGGAAGTTAGATCCAGCACATATTTTTACAAAAGATAGAGGATTTGCTCCTGGGGATCCAAGAAGATGTAGGGGTCAAAGATTTGGACCTCGTGAAGGTTTCCATCAAATGGAAAAAGAATATAGAATACTTGGGGATGTTGCTGACGCATTAGAAAAAAGAAAAGACATTACAGTGCCTAAAAAACATCCTGTTGACATTGATTTAGTCAAAGACATAATGAATGAATCTTAATAATTATAAGGTGATTATACATGGTAGAAATAGCTATTTATCCTCCAAACTCATTAATTTTAGCAGATTTAATAGAAAGAAAGGGACACACTCCTTTAGCACTTCAAAAACAAATTAGACAAAAAATTAAAGATCCGGAGATTGATTCTCCTCCAATGAATATTACAGAAGATGATCCTATTAAAGGACTTAAATACGCAGCTATTGAAGTTCCTTCTGGTGTTCGTGGAAGAATGTCAATTATTGGGCCATTAATAGATGCTGCAGAAGCAGCTATTATTGTAGATGGTGCACCATTTGGTTTTGGATGTATTGGATGTGCAAGAACAAATGAATTATCCACATTTTTACTTAGAGATAAAAATATTCCAACTTTAGAGGTAACTTATCCTACAAATAGGGATGAAACCTTTGAAATGGTTAATCAAATTAATGATTTCCTTGATTCTTTAGATGAACTTGTAAAAAGTGATGGTGACTTTAAAGATGGAGTACCAGAAGAAGAAAAAGAAAACTTAGAAGTTGTAGAAAAAGAGCTTAAGGAGGACTAAATATGGTTAAAATTGCTTTAGTTTCATGTGGTACTGAATATAGTGGTGTTCAAAAAGAAATAGAAAAAGCAGCTCTTACATTTGGAGCAGAAATTATCCTTCCAGAAATCGACCTTGATTATATTGAAGAAGCTTGTACTAAATTTGGTTTTTCAGCTCAAAGTTCAAGTTTAAAATTAATGATTGCAAGAGCAATGTCTATTGTAGAAGGAAAAAGTAAAGCAGATGCAGTATTTATTGCAACTTGTTTTAGATGTGCTGAAGGTGCACTTGTAAGAAATGCTGTACGTAAATTTATTCAAGATAACACAAGAATTCCTGTAGTTACTTATTCATTTACAGAAAGAACAAAAGCTGATGAATTATTTATCCGTATGGAAGCATTAGCTACTACTGTAACACGTAGAAGTATTTTAGCTCGTGAAAAACAAGAAGGATTAACTTTAGGAATAGATTCAGGTTCAACAACAACAAAAGTTGTAGCTATGGAAAATAATAAGGTTATTGGAACTGGTTGGACTGAAACTAAAGATATTATGGAATCTGTTTTCATTGGTGTTGATGAAGCTTTTGCTGATACTGAATATACTCTTGATGATGTTGATGGTATTGGAACCACAGGTTATGGTCGTATTAACATTGGTAAACAATTAAATGCTGAATTAATCCAAGAAGAGTTATCTGTTAATGCTAAAGGTGCAGTATACTTAGCAGGCCATCAAAAAGGTGAAGCTACAGTATTAGATATTGGTGGTATGGATAACAAAGTTATTACTGTTAATGATGGTATTCCTGATAACTTTACTATGGGAGGTATATGTGCAGGAGCTTCTGGAAGATTCTTAGATATGACTTCCCGTCGTTTAGATGTAACTATTGATCAATTAGGTCCATTAGCTTTACAAGGTAATTATCGTAATGCATTATTAAACAGTTACTGTATTGTATTTGGTATTCAAGATTTAGTAACTACTTTAGCAGCTGGAGGTTCTAAAGCTGATGCTGCAGCAGCTGCATGTCACTCTGTAGCTGAACAAGTATATGAACAACAACTTCAAGAAATTGACTTAAGAGAACCTCTTATTCAAGTAGGTGGAACCTCTTTAATTTCAGGACTTGTTGAAGCAGTTAGTGAAATGTTAGGTGGAATTAATGTAATTGTTCCAGAATACTCACAACATATTGGAGCTGTTGGAGCTGCACTTCTCGTTTCTGGAATGGGACATAGACAAGACAAATAATCTGAGATGGTTTTTATGTTAGTTGAATGCTATGATGAAAAAGGTGCAGAAGTTTATGAGATGATTATTAAACAGATTTTCCAAGATTTAGTTCTTGGACCTTCTGTTGAAGATTTAAAAGCTTATGTTGATCCTAGAGAACCTGTTTTCATATTAGCTATTAAGATGAAGAAAACTTCAGGTGCCAAAAATCTTGAAGATGTTGCTAAAGTTACTTATAAAAAAGAAGATGATGTAACAGACATTTTTGTTGAAAATGAAAATTATCTTCCAAATATTTTAAAGAAACTTTGGTTTATGTATTCAAGAGAAGATATTTATCAACCTACAAGATTTAATATTGAACTTCCAGGTGACCAATCTGAATTAGCTTCTATGGTCGTTGATGATCCTCATTCTAATTTACAAAGAAGAATTTATGATGCAATATTTAGAATTTTACCAGAGGGTTTTAAAATTATTAAAGATATGTCTGAGAAGAGTATTGTTGCTATTATTGCTACTGATGAGTTAATTAAGGATGATTGGGTTGAAAAGATGGAGGTTTATTTATCTGAATTAAACAATAGTTAATAGTAAAACTTATATATTAGTTCGTATCAATAAAAACAATAATAAAAATATGGGGGTTATGATACAATGGTAGATAATGGTTCTAGATTTGCACACTTAACAAAATCACATCCTTGTTTCAATGAACAAGTCCATGATAAAGTAGGAAGGGCACATGTTCCAATTGCACCAAAATGTAATATTTACTGTAATTTTTGTACTAGGGATTTAAATAATCCATTAGAAAAACGTCCAGGAGTAGCATCATGTATAATGCAACCTGACGATGCAATTAAACATGTAGAGGAAGTAACTGCTGAAGGACCAATTGCTGTAGTTGGAGTAGCAGGACCTGGTGATTCACTAGCTAATGAAGAAACATTAGAATTCTTCGAAAAATTAGATGAAAATAATCCTGATTTAATAAAATGTATGAGTACTAATGGACTTTTACTTCCAAAATATGCAGATAAAATAGCAGAGCTTGGAGTAAACTCTGTTACAGTAACAGTAAATGCTATTGATCCAGACATAGCTAAAGACATTTACACTTTCATTAATTATGATGGTGAAATAATAAAAGGCCGTGAAGCTGTTGAAATTCTTATTAAAAATCAATTAGAAGGAATTGAAAAAGTAGCTAATAATGGAGTTGTTGTTAAAGTCAATTCTGTTTTAATTCCAGGATTAAACGATGAACATATTGTGGAAATAGCTAAAGAAGTTAAAAAGCGTGGTGCCTCTCTTATGAATATTTTACCTTTAATTCCATTAAATAAAATGAAAGATTTTGAACGTCCAGATTGTGCAATGATGGAAAAGGTAAGAGATGAAGTGGAAGAAATTATACCTGTATTTAGAGCATGTACTCAATGTAGAGCAGATGCATATGGTATTCCAGGTAAAAAATCAGATGATCATCATTTAGGAATGACTCCTCAAAGTCATTACTAAATCTTTTTTTTATTTAAAATTAAAAATTTATTGAAAAAAGACTTGTTATATTATAAATAATATTTTTAAGGATTTTAGTCACTTTAATACTTTAAAAAATTATTAAAAACAATATTAAAATTAACAAGCATAGATAATTATATAATGATAATAAAAGTTGGTTAGCATAATATAAAATTGTTCAAATATTCTATAATTATTTTGGATAATTTATTACTTGTCTAGGCAATAATTAAATAAATAAGTATCATTTTAATAAAAAAACAAACATTTATATAATTCTTTATTTAAATTATTAAGTAACTCCAATAATGGAGGTGTTTGTAATGGATAATAAAAAATACATTTTTTCAATAATTGTAGTGCTTTTTTTTGCATTGTCAATATCTGTAGTATCAGCTACTGATGAATGTAGTTTTAAAGACATTAAAAAAACCGTTTACAAAGACATAAAAACCATATTTGACAATACACAATATGATGATGATTTTATTTTATATCAACCTCATGTAAATATTCAGAGCCATAGAGATACATGTGATAATTATGGTTACATGAATGGTNTGGTAATGATGACTTATGGGTTTATAAAGGTGTAAAAACTATATTTGATGATACGCAGTATGATGATGATTTTATTAAATATCAACCTCATGCAAATATTCAGGCCCATATAGATACAAACGGTGATAATAAAAATACACAAAATGATGATTTTGTTGGATATCAATATAATCCACATATTCTAGACAATATAGATACATATGATAATTATGATTGTATGAATTGTGATAATAATACAGTTTAAATACTGAAATCATTAAATTGATGAAAAATACATTGGAGCAATTACTGTAAGATATGGCTGCAATGTAATATTTCATCTATTCTTTGTAAAAATAACAGATTGGAGTATGTTTTATCTTATTGTCTTTTTTTTTAGATATCATAAATAGATTTCTACTGTACACATTATAAAGAAATATTTAACAGAATTCTATTTATTTTAATGCTATTTTTCATATATTTTTCAGTTTTAAAATAAATTCCATTAACATTTATATACTTTACAATCTATAATATTTTTATTAAAAAATAAAATTGGTGTATTATGAAATCAAGTAATATAAAAAAAATTGTTGCGGCAGTTATTATTATTATCATAGTATTTTCTGTTGGTGGTGCAGCAACTATTATTGGTATTGGCCAAAATGTAGATTCTAGTCGTAATGTAGACTCATCTAAGAATTTACCTGCTAATAGTGTTACAGGCGAATATTCTATTGAAATTTCTTCTAACACTCAATGGTATGTGTATCTTATTATTGATGGTCAAACTATTCAAAAATCTGGAACTGGTAACGCCACTATTGATTTAGGACAAGTTAATAGTTATGCAAGTATTACTGTTGATCAAGAGGGTGTTGGAACCACATCTGCGGTTATTAAAAACGCTAATGGTGATACAGTTAGCTCAGATAATACTGATAGTGCAGCAAACAATGTGTTGTTCTTCTATCTTAAGGTGGGTAGTTGATGAAGACTCTCGAATGGGAAGAGAATAAATTAAAATTAATAGATCAAACTAAACTTCCTGATGAACTTACATATGTTTATTGTGAAAATTATAAGGATGTTATAATAGCTATTAAAGATATGATTGTAAGGGGCGCTCCCGCTATTGGTGTGGCTGCTGCTTTTGGTATGGCTTTAGGTTATCTTGCAGATGAAGATATGGATAAAGTCGCTAGTGAAATAAAAGCAGCTAGGCCTACTGCAATTAATCTTTTTTGGGCTGTTGATAGAGTTGCTAAAAGTGATGATCCTCTTGAAGAAGCATTAAAAATGTTTCAGGAAGATATTGATACTAATTTAGCTATTGGTCGTCATGGTGCTGAGATTATTGAAGATGGAGATACTGTTTTAACACATTGTAATGCTGGTGCTCTTGCTTGTGTTGACTATGGTACAGCTTTAGGTGTTATTCGATCTGCATTTCATCAAGGTAAGGATATTAATGTGATTTGTGATGAAACAAGGCCTAGAGGTCAGGGTGCTAGTTTAAGTGTTTGGGAAATGCAACAAGAGGGCATTCCTGTTAAATTAATACCTGATGTGGCTTCTGGTTATCTTATGTCTCAATATAAAATTAATAAAATTGTCATTGGTGCTGATAGGATAGCTAAAGGTGGTGTTGTTAATAAAATTGGTTCTTTAATGGTTGCTCTTGCAGCTAATCATTTCCATGTTCCTTTTTATGTTGCAGCTCCTTTATCTACTTTTGATTTTAATGCTTCTATTTTCGATACTGAGATTGAAGAGAGAAGTCCTGATGAAGTTATCTATTATGGGGGTTGTAGAATTTGTCCTAAAGGAACTGAGGTTATAAATCCTGCTTTTGATATTGTTCCTAAAGAATTAATAACAGGTATTATAACTGAAAATGGAATAATAGATCCGATTTAAATGAATTCTTTTGAAAAATTTTCTAAAAACCACACTTTGATTTTTTGTATAATCTTAGCTGTGGTTTTTGTTATCTTATTTGGTTTTAATTTTATTTCATTAATTATTCCAGTTTCATTTGAATCTATTAAACATAGTCGTGGTTGGGAGTATATTTTAAATTCTATTAATAATTTTATTGCTTTTTTTGTTTTACTGGTTATTGTTAGAATTATTGGTTTATCTAAAAATATTCCTTGGAATATTAAAGGTGTTTATAAAGGTCTTTTGATAGGTCTTTCTTTTATTATTTTTGCTATTGTTCAATTAGTTTTAATGTATAACAATACAATTAATAAAACGGTTTATATTAAGTTAATTGGTATTGTAATTAGTTTAATTTACTGTATTTCAATTGCATTATGGGAAGAGCTACTTTGTAGAGGTATTATTTTAACAAGTATCCTTAAAAAATGGAAGGATAAAAATAAAGGTGTTTTTAAAGCTGTTTTAATTTCTTCTTTAATTTTTGGGTGTGCTCATATTATAACGGCTTTAAATGGTAATTTAACTGCTTCTTTAATTCAGGTTTTTTATGCTACTGTTATGGGGATTTTATTGGGGATTATTTATATTAAAACTAGAAGTTTATATTCAGTTATTGTTATTCACTTTATTTTAAACATTCCTGCTTATTTAATGCATTCTATTATACCTTCCTTTGGTCGATTGCATCGTTATGAGTTTATTGGTTTAATTATTATATTCTCTATTATTTGGTTTTTATCTGCTTATTTGATTTCTCATAAGATTACAAATGAAGATTTAGGGCAGTTTATTCAGTAATTTTAGCATCAATTGCTACATGCCACATTCCAGGGCTTGATGATTTTACTTTTCGTGTGTTTAAAATTTCAACTTTCTTATTTTTTTTAGAAGCTGCTTTTTGTAGTCTTTCTATACCTGTTCCAAATGTATCAGCAAACTCATAATAGTTAATTATTCCTTCATCATTAATTAAATCAATAGCAAGATCAAGGAAAGTATAAGCTAGACCAGGAAGGTTCATAATTATTCTATCAAACTTTTGATTAAATGATACTTTATTGATATCACT
>JABUVA010000011.1:48061-49796 GCA_021442885.1 Methanobrevibacter sp.
CCTTGAGAATAAGCATAAGAAACTAATTTAAACATTTCTTTATCATCATATGAAGGCCTACCAGTTTCATAAGGTTCTGATTCATATTCAATAATTTCGAAATAATAATCAACAAATGCCACATGGAACCTTACATAATCATTAGAAGCTATAATCTCATCAAAAGTTTTATTATCAATTTTAAAATTATTTATACACAATTTAAACACCTAATATTAAATTATATTACAATTAAAAATATATTAAAATAAATATTTAAATATTACGATAAATTAATCAATTAAATAAAAATTAAACTTCAAATTATCAATAAAATTTTTTTCAGAAGATCAATAAAAACAAAAAATTTGATTAAATCAAGTATTATATTGAAAAATAAGTAAATAATGCATTATTTATTATAATAAGCTTTAATTTTATATAAATAAAACAATGCTAGATAATACTTAAATAAATAATATAAATAATAAGTAATATTATATTAATTGATTTTTAATTAGTATTTTGAAGGTTTTTAAAAAAAGTATTACTTCTTAAAATCAAAAATAGTTTTAATCGCTACTCATTCTACTTAAAAAAAATATGATGTTACTAACATATTCTCCTAAACTTGTGAAAAAAGAGTCTGAAAAACTAGTAAATAATATCTTAAATTGGTTTAATAAATAAAAAAAAGAAGTTGATAAGTTATAGACTTATTCTTGTCTTTGTTCTAATTTAACAAGTCTAGTAACATATCCTGCGATTTTATTTCTTAAATGTTTAGTACTTACAGTGGAATATTCCATAACTAATTTTTTATTATCATCAAAATTAGTGGTAAAAGTACCAGGATGAGTTTCTATAAGTTCTCTTGCTAAACGTTTAACAAATGAAGTCCTAATATTTCCCATTCTCTACCCTCCTTAAAATTTCTTTTTGTTCATTTTTACTTAAAATAGTTAACATATTCATGATTTGCTCAATAATATCATCATCTAAATCCATTTCTTCAGCTAATTTTTTAGTTTTATCAAAAAGAATTTTCTCCCTTTTTTCATCATATATTGGAATTCCAAGATAATTTTTAGCAAGAGCTATATCATTGGCTAAAGATGTTCTTTTGCAAATCAAATTCAATAAATCATTATCAATCTCATCAATTTGTTTTCTTGAATCATTAAGAAGCCCTTGAGCTTCATCTTTATTTTTAAAAGAATATACTCCAGTTTTCTCATTCAAAAAATCACCAACAATTTGATAATACTATAAAATCTATATATACTACTATTTAAATTATATTGATAATTCACCATTTTTAACTAAAAATATTAAAAGTAATGAAAATTAAACTCAATAGATTTTAAATAAATTTACATCCATCATTATCAACAGTAGTCTCAATTATTCGACCTTCAAAGTTACTCCATGCATCTTTAACATCATCTACTTTATCATCCTCACAGATTGCAACAAAAGCAGATCCTGTTCCAGATAAACCTGATGCAAGAGCACCTGAATCTAATGCTTCAATAGCTATTTGTTCATTAAAACCTAAAGTAGCAGAATATAATAATCCATTAAGATTAAGTGCTTTAAAATAGTCCCCTTTTCTAGCCATTTCAAAAGCAGATTCAACAAGAGGAGACAATAGTTTCATACGATTAACATCACTACTTCCAGATTTTGAAATCTCATCAGGCATATAAACAAGTATTGGGAATCTTTCCATTTTTTCTTTAACAATTAACTCATG
>JABUVA010000011.1:49897-53961 GCA_021442885.1 Methanobrevibacter sp.
TTAATTATATCATAAGGACTAAGAGGTTCTAAACCAAATTCTTGAGATATGATTTTAGCAGTAATAGCTGTAATACCATTTGAAAGTGCACTACTACTAGAAAGTCCTGAAGCCATAGGTAATGTTGATTTTGTCTTTAAATCTATTCCAAAATCATCTTCTGAAATTCCATATGTTTCAAAAACATTTCTAGCACAATCCTCCATAAATTTAGTTTCAGCACCTACATCATTTTTAGCAGTAATTGAGCTATTTTTAGTTTTAGCTTCACATGTTATGTTTAATCCTATTCCAAATGCAGAGCCAAATCCAGTAGCTATTGCATTTATTATTGTTGCAGAACCTGGGGATCTTACTGTTTTTTTCATTTTTTCATCTCATCATAAGGTATTTTTACTTCACTAAAGTCCATTGCTCTTGAACGTGCATTAGATTTAAATGTATTGTATAATTGTTTATCTGTTAGTAGTTTATCAATAGCTGTTGATACAGATTTAGCATCATTTGGATTAATTAAAAGACCTACATTTTCTGTTATGATTTCTTTAATTCCACCTACATTACTTCCAATTACTGGTACTTCACATGCTAAAGCTTCAATTAGAACTAATCCAAAACTTTCAGAAAAAGATGGTAAGACCAGTAAATCAGCACTTGGAATTAGGTTTTCTACATCATTTCTTGGGCCTGTAAATGTTACACCTTCAATATTATCATTTTTAACCATTTTATTTAGTTCTTTAAAAAGAGGCCCTCCACCTACAACTACTAACTCATAATCAACATTAGATAGTTTTTTAGCTTCTAAAAGAACATTAACATTTTTTCTTTTAATTAAATTACCAACAAACATTACAATTGGTTTTTGAATATTGGAAAATTCTTCATTATTATTATTTTTAAATTTATTAGTGTCAACAGAATTCCAATGAATTGAAATTTTATCATTAATATCAGGAACACCTGTGTTTAATATTTCACTTTTTAAAGCATTACTAACAGCAAAAACTTTATCAGCATTTTTTAAAACTTTTTTTAGAGGTTTTCTCATGAATTTTTGTTTTTTATACATTTCAAACATATCAGATCCATGGGCTGTAACATATGTTTTTATATTATGTTTACGTCCTACCTCTACTGCTGCTGAACCTGCAGGGAATAAGTAATGACCATGAATAATATCGATATCTTCAGTTTTTAGAAGTTTTTCCAAAGCTTTTTTAGCATTCATTTTAAATGTTAAACCTCTAATACCTGGAATATTTATTCCTTTTGTCCCAATAACATGAATCCCATCAATATCTTTAATATCTTTATGAGGATAAGTTATTACATAAACTTCATGTCCTTCCTCAACTAATTTTTTAGCTAGAGAATGAATATGAACACCTACTCCACCAACATGAGGTGGGAATTGACCTACCATAGCTATTTTCATACTATATAGATTTAGTTAAGGTTGTATAAAATTATTGTTTAAAAAATTACCTTCCATATCAACTAAAATAACATTAATTTCAATGGCAAATTTAAGTTTACATCTATTAACAATTGCTGTAGCTATACTATTACAAACCTTTAAAGATAAATCTTCTTTATTTAGAATATTTAACATGTCTTCTGTTGTTTTAGAATCATATAACTTTTTAGCTATTTTAGAGTCAGCACCACAAAGCACTGCATGAGTAATCATTATTTCTCGTCTAGCATCAGCAATTGCATGTTTTGTATTGAAAATTCCACCAGCTACTTTAATAAGTTTACCAATATGGCCAAAAAATGTAAATTTATCAATACCTCTTTTTTTAGCCTCATCAAACATAAATCCAACAAAATTTCCAGTTTGAATGATTTTATCTGTTGAAACATTAAAATTTTTAATAGCTAACTTTTCTCCAATATTACCTGGAACAAAAATAAGATTTTTTATATTTTGGGCTGATGCAACATCTAATTGCTTTACAATTGAATCTTTATATGCTTTTGATGACATTGATCTTGCAACACCTGTTGTTCCTAAAATTGAAATACCACCAACAATTCCTAATTTAGGATTCATTGTTTTATTAGCTATTTTTTCTCCTTCAGGAACTAATATTGTTACAATAGCTGTTTTATCATTAGGAATTAAACTTTCAAGATTATTATGAATCATTTGTCTAGGAATTGGATTAATTGCAGCATCTCCAATTTCTATTTGAAGACCTGGTTTTGTAACAACACCCACACCTTTGCCTCCTTTAATAACAATTTTATTTTGAGTGAAATCAACTAATTCGATTTTAGCTATAATTTCAACATCTACTGTTACATCAGGATCATTATAAGGTCTTTTATGAGCACTTGAAATTGCTATATTTTCAGATAATTTTTCAGTTGAGTCTATTTTAACTGGTAAAATAGTTTTAGGTGTTTTAACATCGACAACATCAACATTTTTATTAAAAATAGTTTTTAAGCTAGCTATCGCACAAGCAGTAGCTATTGTACCTGTTGTAGGACTTGTAAAATTAGATTTATTATTTGTCATAAAAAAAATAAAAAAAGGAATAATTAATTAGAAAATCAAGTTGTGATTCTAATTAACAATTTCGTTTATTTTACTAACTAATTGATCTTCAGTTGGTGCACCAACAAATTCTACTTTTCCATTAATAGCAATTGTTGGAACAGCCATTAGTTGATAATCTCTAGCTTTTTTCATATTTTCAGGATCATTAACATTTAGAATTTCTACTTCAATATCTAAATCCATATCATTTTGTACATCTTGAGCTACTTTAATTGCCCCTGGACAGTGTGGACAACTATTTGATGAAAATACTTCAATTTTTATTGCCATTTTATACATCTCCATTATAATTTTTAAAGAAAGTTTATACCTTCTAATATATAATTGTTTGGGTATTAGAAAAGTAAAACATTAGTGATAATTATAAAAACAACAATATTAAAATAAGTATTTTAAAAATTATTTGATGGTAATCAAGTGAAAAATATATTAAACGATTCTAACACCTAAATAATAAAATTAAAAAATAGGTAATTTATTAAATATTTATTAATAATTACTTGCAAAATGCTCTCAAAAATTTTAATAATATTATTATACTAATCTATTATAAGAGAGGATAATATGGAAACATTACAATCAGATATTAAAGAAATTATTAATGATAGCTATCCTTACATTAAAGAGTTTAATCCTGCACAAAAAGCAGTTATTGAATCTGGTTATTTAGATGATAATGAAAATTATATTATTTCAATCCCAACAGCAAGTGGAAAAACAGTTTTAGGAGTTTTAGCTGCTCTTAAAACAATAATAAATGGTGGAAAAGCTGTTTATGCTGCCCCATTACTTTCAATTCAAAACGAAAAAATTAAAGAATTTAAAAAATTTGAAGACTATGGTATAAGTGTTGGGAAACATCCTTCAAGTTCAGATTTATCTGTAATGGTTTTTGAATCATTTGATGCTTTAACAAGATTCTCATGGAATTCATTACTAGAAGTAGACACATTAATTATTGATGAATTCCATATGATTGGAGAATATAGTAGAGGCCCAACATTAGAATCTGCTATAACAAGAGCTAAAATAATAAATCCTGGAATGAGAATAATAGCTCTATCTGCAACATTACAGAATATTGATGAAATAGAACAATGGCTTGAAAGTAAAACTATAACACATGATTATAGGCCTGTACCATTAAATAAAGAAGTTTTAGATGCTGAAATGTTTGGAACTAAAAATAAAAATGATGTTATTGTAAAAATTTTAGAAAAAGCTATTGAAGATAATTCTCAAGCATTATCCTTTGTTTCAACAAGAAGATTTACAGAAAGCCTCTCAACTTATGTTGCTAAAAAGATATCTAAAAAGATAACAAAAGAACAAAGAAAAAAATTTAAAGAAGTATCTGATAAACTTTTAGAAATCCCAAAAAAGAAAGGATCACTTCCAACAACAACCTGTGTTAAATTAGCTGAAAGTGCTGAAAAAGGTGTTGTATTTCATCATGCAGGACTATTTAATGAACAAAAAGAAATAATCGAAG
>JABUVA010000011.1:53995-57505 GCA_021442885.1 Methanobrevibacter sp.
GCAACTCCAAGTTTGATGTATGGTGTTAATTTACCTTCAAAATCTGTTGTTATTCGTGATTATACTCGTTGGACTAGTAATGGACCTGCCAATATCCCTGTTTTTGATTATGAACAAATGTCTGGAAGAGCTGGTAGGCCTCAATATGATAGTGAAGGACATTCTTATTTAATAGCTAAAACTATGGATGAAGCTTATGACTTAAAAGAAAGATATGTTAATGGAGAAGTAGAACCTACAAACTCTAAACTTGTTGATAATAAGGATGCTATTTTTAAACAGATAATTGCTCAAATTTCTAGTGGATTATCTAAAAATATAGATGAATTGTCAGATTTCTTTAATAAAACATTGTATGGATTTCAAATGCAAAATAATCCATCTATGTCCATGTTTGCAGAAGATAGTATAAAATGGGAAATAGAATCTGCATTAGAATTCTTACTTCAAAATGGAATAATTAGGGCTACTCCTGAAGGATTAAAAACAACTGATTTTGGATCTTTAATATCAAAATCAAATTACGCTGTTGAAACAGCAGTGAAAATAAAAGAATATGTTTCAGATATAAGCAAATTTAATCCATATGAATTAATATATGCATTATCTGAAACTCCAGATATGCCAATGATTTCATTTAAAGGAAGAAAAAGTAAAGATCCTGTTCGTGACAAACTATCTGAATGTGGTCTTTTTGCTGTTGAAATTGGTAATCCTGAAGCAACAACTGTATCTTTAATCGAATGGATAAATGAAAGAAATGAGTATGAAATTGAGAATGCATATAATGTATACTCTGCATCTACAAGACGTTCTGCATATGAAGCATCTTTACTTGTTAAATTTGCAAAACAAACAATGGAAATTCTTGGAAATTATTCTATACTTAAAGACTTAGACTACCTTTCAGCAAGACTTTATTATGGTGTTAAAGAAGATACCATACCTCTTGTTGTAGGAGTTAAACGACTTGGAAGAAAAAGAGCAAGAGACATTGTTAAAACCTTTGGAACTGATTTAAGCAATGTTAGTGAAAAAGATCTCAAAAAAATAGAAGGTGTTGGGGATAAATTAGCTGAAAGAATTAAAACTTTTAGTCAAAATAACTAACATTTTTATATTATTTTTAATAATAGCCACTTTTTAATTTTTCAAATTTTAAAATCAAATAATTTAAATATTATAGCTTCCTATTTAATTATTAATAATAATAAAATTAAAAAAAGTATTACTAAAAGATTAAAAAAATAGAAAAAAGTATTACTAAGTGGTATGGATGAAAATAGAAATAAAAGAATTATCTCCAAATACAGAAGAAATAGAAAGCGTAAAAGAATTTTTATTAGACCATATAAAAAATACATATGGATATGGATACACACCAGAATTTCATTATGATATAAAAAATTTAAAAAAAATGTATGTAAAAGATGAACAAAGTAATTTTTATATTGCAAAAAAACCAAATAAAGAAATAGTGGGCTGTATTGGAATTCGAGGATATGATAAAAACTTTGAAGAATTTAAAGGAATATACTTTAAAAATACAACAGCAAGTATTTGGAGATTAATGGTAGATTCTAGATATCGCAGACAAGGAATAGCTACTAAACTTGTAAATCATGTTGAAAAGTTCTCTAAGTCTAAAAATTATGAAAATATCTACTTACACACCCAACGAAACTTACCTGGAGCTTTAAAGTTTTGGCAATCCCAAAGATATTCAATAACCCATAACATACACAATGAACATACAACAGTTCACATGATTAAATATTTACAATAAACAAAAAAAAGGAAACATAATGAAGATGAAATTATGAGTTGTTATAAATACTGGGGTAAAATACGTGAAATCGCAGATGCACTATCAGCATATGGAAAAATTGATGAATCAGCATTAGATGATGTAAATATCGAAGAAATTATTAAATTACTTGATGATGTAGAAATTATCGCACATGACAACACTATCGACTTTGATTCAGCAAAACACATCCTTGATGATGAAAAAATGAATAAAGCACTAAAATTAATACGAAAATTCTACGTATATATTGGAGCTCGTCTAGAAACAGAAAATGCTATGAAAATATTAGAATCAGATGATCCAAAAGCAGCACTAGACTCATTTCACTTTTATGATAGATATATAGGCTTGATTAACAACGAAAGTCAATTAGCAAAATTCAATAGTAAAAAAACCTTTGTATTTATTGGAAGTGGACCACTACCACTAACACTAATAATGTTTAATAAAGTATTTGGATGTAAATGTATTGGAATTGAAGTTCAAGAAACTGTAGCTGAGCTTTCTCGAGAAGTACTTAAAAAACTAGGTCTTGAAGATGAAATTAAGATTGTAGTAGGTGATGAAAAAGCAATAAAAGATATTGAATATGATATTTTAATGGTAGCTGCACTTGCTGAACCTAAAGAAAGAGTATTTTCAAATATCTGGGAATATGTAGATAAAAAAACACCAGTAATTTATAGAACCTATACAGGTATGAGAGCTATTTTATATTCACCTGTAATAGAAAAAGATACTAGAGGATTCCATAAAGAAGTTATGGTATTACCAACAGGAAATACAAATAACACATCTGTTTTAATTAGAAAAATAGAATAAAAAATCTTTTAAAAAAAAATAAAAAAATTAGGAGAATAATTATTCTCCAATAGCTATACAGAATCCATCAACAATTAATGCTATACCTATAATGATAGCTACAAATTCTGGTCCTAACAATGCGAAGTATCCAAGAATTATAGTAATAATACCTAAAATAATAGATAAAACTGCGCTTCCTTTGTTGAATCCATCTTGGAACAATCTTACAATACCCATAATAATGATTAAGATACCGAACAAGTATAAGTAAATACCTACTAATAAGTCGAATAAGAATAAGTTGAAAACCAAAATAAATCCAACAATTATAGCAAGAATTCCTATAATTATGAATGCTATTCCCGACCATACTGAAACATCTTCTGTATAAGGCGCAATACCCCAAACACTACCACCTGCAACTATGAAGAACGCTCCTAACATAATAAAAGCTACTCCAACGAGGAATCCTATTGTGAAAGTGCCAGCGAAAGGGAAAATTAGTATTAATAAACCAATAATTATTGCAATTATTCCAACAATTGTTTTTGCTTGCATTAAAATCACCTTTAATTAAATACATTTAAAAAAATTATAAATGTCTAATATAATTATTGGTGTTATATAATATTTAAAATTATGTATAAAAAAATAAGATAAGTGGAAGAAGGTGTATAAAATTATCCTCCACCTTCAGCAACATTTGAATCTAATTCAATATTTTCTAAATCCAATGCGCCTTCTTTAATAGCATCGATGTCAACATCTTTGTCTTCACCATAGCTACGTTTTTCTTTTAAATCTTTTTCATCTAAAACTTCTAGTAGATTAGAAACATACCAAAGACCTGTTTTATCTAATCTTACCCAACCAACATCGTCTTCAAGTTTTAATTC
>JABUVA010000011.1:57526-60782 GCA_021442885.1 Methanobrevibacter sp.
TTAATATATCTAACTTGAAAACCTATATTAATTGGTTTTTCACGAGCATCTAATACTACCATTAGTTATCACCTCATCTATGCATCTGAGCTTTCAACTTTTACAGGTCTAGGAAGATCGTTTTTGAGAATAACATAATCACCAATAGCAGCAATATCCTCAAATTTAACTGAAACTTCATCTTTAGAAAGAATATTCTTTTTTAATGAAACAACAAGACCATTAATTACTCCATCTTCAAGTGAAAAATCAATATCTTCTACTTTTCCGACAACATTTGCATTTTTATTAAGTACACCTATTCCTTTAATTTCCTCAAAGTACATATTATCACCTTTTGATTTTTTTTATTAAATTATAATATAAATAAACATTAAATTAATGAATATATAAAATTAACTATATGGTGATTGAATGGAAAAAGCATGTCGAATAATAATAGATGATATTATTGATGGAAAAATATCTACTCGGCGTGAACTAGAAGTTGAAAAAAGACAATTGTGCAGAGAGTTAAAACTATCTAAATTTATGAGTAATTCGAATATTTTAGAGTTTGCAACTGCTGATGAAAAAGAAATTGTTTCAAATATTTTGAAGAAAAAACCAACTAGAACAATGTCTGGTGTTGCAATTGTAGCTGTTATGTGTCATCCTCATAAATGTCCTCATGGAAGGTGTTTTTACTGTCCAGAAAGTGATGTTGCTCCCCCAAGTTACACTGGCGAAGAACCTGCAGCACTTAGAGGTAGAATGTTTAAATTCCATCCCTATGTTCAAACATTCAACCGTTTAAAACAATTGAAAAAAATTGGTCATCCCATTGATAAAATCGAATTAATTATAATGGGAGGGACATTTCCATCAAAAGATTTATGTTATCAAGAATGGTTTACAAGCCAATGTTTAAAGGCCATGGTTGATTTTGGATTAATACTATCAAATGAACCTAAAGATGATAGTTATGAGTTTGATAAAGTTAAAATAAAAGAATATGAAAAGGGAATTCTTAAGACTTATACTCCTAATGATTATGTTTTAATAGATGATGTTCAAAAAGCTAATGAATCATCAAAGGTCAGATGTGTTGGAATGACCTTTGAAACAAGACCTGATTTTTGTAAAGAAGAACATGTAGACAGAATGTTAAAAATGGGAGTTACACGTGTTGAATTAGGTGTTCAAACACTTTATGATAACATATATAAAAGAATTAAAAGAGGACATACCCTTGAAGATACAATTGAAGCTAATAGAATTTTAAGAGATTCTGCTATTAAAATAGCTATGCATATGATGCCTGGACTCTTTTTAACACCAGAAGACGATCTTAAAATGTTCAAAAAACTATTTACTGATGAAAACTTTATGCCAGATATGCTTAAAATTTATCCAGTTCTTGTAACAAAAGGTAGTGAATTATATGATTTATGGAAAAATGGAGAATATGAACCATATAATGATGAAGAAGCTGTTGAATTAATTGTTAAAATTAAAAAAATACTACCAAAATGGGTTAGAACTATGAGGATTCAAAGAGACATACCATCTACACTAATTGATGCAGGAGTTCAGAAATCTAACCTTGGAGAACTGGTTTACAATAAATTAGATGAAGAAAACATAAATTGTCAATGTATTAGATGCCGTGAAATAGGCCATAAAAAAACAACAAAAAAATATGATTTAAGTCAATTCGATATTTTTGAAGAATCTTACAGATGTTGTGGAGGATTGGAAACCTTTATTTCAATGGAAGATGAAAACGAAGAGAGTATAGCTGGTTTTTTACGTCTGAGAATGCCATCTAATAAAGCACATCGACCAGAAATTTCAAAATCAAGTGCATTAATTAGAGAGCTACATGTTTATGGAAATATGATGGAAATCGGTAAAGAAAATAAGCAGATAGGACAACATTTAGGATTTGGTGCAAAACTTCTTAAAAGAGCTGAGAACATAGCTATTGATAATGGTAAAGAAGAAGTTTTAATAATAAGCGGTATTGGTTCTAGAAATTATTATCGTAAATTTGGATATGAACGAAAAGGACCATATATGGCTAAAAAAATAGTATAATTAATTTTATATACTAGTTCGAATATATACTAACTAATAATTATTAAGGGAGATATAATGTATAGAATAAAAAACTCAAGTGAATTAGCTAGCTACATTGAATATGCTAATCTTAACAATCTTGCAACAAAAGAAGAAATGAAAGAATTTCTTGAAAATGCAAAAAAATTTGACTTTTATGGAATTACTATAAATCCTAGCTTTATTAAATTAGCAAAAGAAGAACTAAAAGACACAAACTTAAAAATATCTACTGTAATTAGTTTTCCATTAGGATTTGATTTAACAAAATCAAAAATAGAACAAGCTAAAATAGCTGTTGATGAAGGAGCAGATGAAATCGGTACGGTAATTAATATCTCTCAAGTAAAAAATAGTGAATATGAAGCATTGGAAAATGAAATAAGAGCTATAAAAGAAGTTATCGGTGAAAAAGTTTTAAAAGTTATAATAGAATCAAAAGCATTACATGATAATGAAATTGTTAAAGTTTCACAAGCAAGTGAAAGAGCTGGAGCAGATTATATAGAAACTTCAACTGGTTTTGTAAGTCCAAATACAATTTATGAAGATGTAAATGTTATAAATTTAATCCAAAAATACGCCCCTAAAACAAAAATTAAATTAACTGGAGGCGTTCGCCTATATAAAATAGCAAACCAATTATTAACAGCAGGTGCTGATTTAATAGGCTCAAATGAAGGTTATCAAATAGTAGATGACTATCGTAACTTAAGAGAAAATACTAAAGTTACACCTAAACCAATTAAGTTTGATTAAAAACTTAATTCTCTTTTTTTATTTAATACTTACAAAAAAGTCCATAGGCATAGCTATTATAAAAAATTCTTATAAAAAAGTAGAATGCCATGGGCCGGACTTGAACCAGCGACATCTAGATCTTCAGTCTAGCGTTCTCCCAACTGAACTACCATGGCATATGGACCGAACGAGATTCGAACTCGTGATCTCCTCCATGTCAAGGAGGAATCATACCCCTAGACCACCGGTCCTATACAACACTTTATATTTTATCATTACAAATATATAAATGTTTTTATCAAAAATTAGATTAAAAATTTCTTAAACCTTTTTCGTTTTTCAAATAACCCATTCTTTTTGTCATAAAATAATTAAAATATTCAAGAAAAACCTTAAATATTTTGATAATAAATTA
>JABUVA010000011.1:60862-63350 GCA_021442885.1 Methanobrevibacter sp.
TCTTATTATAAAAAAATTAAATTAAAAAAAATTAAATTAAAAAAATAGAAATGGCCAATGAAAATGGCCAATAGATAAAAAGATAGTAAAAGCTTATTTGATAGCTAATTTGATATCTTCAGCTTTTACAGTTTTTCTACCAGCGTGGCGTGCGAAATTAACAGCTTTTTCAGCGATTTCGTTACCTTTTTCTTCTAATGCTTCAGCTAATGCAACTTTTGCATCATCACTAATCCTTTGTGCGCCAGCATTTTTTAAAACACGACCAACTGGTGCGATTGGTAATTCACTCATAATTACACCTCCAAATAAATAGTTGTTGAAAATGATATATAAATGTATCGGAAAAATTGACTAAATTCGATTAGATTTATTATTTAATATTTATATTAACATTTTAAAAAATAAATAAAATCTAAATAAGATAATAAAAAAATTAAAAGAAACCATAAATTTAAATTATGAAAAACATAACAATATGAATTTTATAATATCTTTGAAATAAAAAAACAAATAATCATTATATTTATTAAAAAATTGTATAATATGAAGAGGTTTGTTAAAAATAAAATTATAATAATAAAAACAAGAATTAAGAATAAAAAATAAAATTAATTAATAATTTCACCTTTTAAATAAGTAGAAGTAGTTTTATTTATTTTTACCTTAATGAAATCACCGAGATTTACATTTTCAACAATTATTGGTAAATAATTATCAGATTTAGCTATGAATCCACCTTTAGATCCTTTCTCTACTACTAATGCATTTTGTACTGTGCCCAATAATTGATCATTTTCTCTTTTAGTAATTTGATTTTTAATATTTGATAAATGTTTAGATCTCTCTTTCATAATATTATGAGGTAATTCTTTTAAGTTTGATGATAATGCTCCTTTTCTATGTTGGTATTTAGATAGATGTATCAAACTAGGCCCAATATCTTCTAGTAAATCACAAGTTAATTTAAAGTCATTATCATCCTCTGTTGGATAACCTACAATTATATCTGTGGCAATTGTGATATTAGGAATTTCTTTTTTGAATTTGTTTATAATTTCATAATATTGACTAATATTATGACCTCTTCTCATTTCTTTTAAGACTTTATTACTTCCTGTTTGTATTGGTAAATGTATAAAATCATATACATTATCATGTTTAATTGCATCAATTATTCCATCAAGATCATTTAAAACATTTTTAGGATGCATCATTCCAACACGTATTCTAAAATTTCCATTTATATTTGCCACTTCTTTAATTAAACTTGATAGTTTTTCCCCAGTATCCAACCCATAAGCTGCAGTGTCTTGAGCTGTAAGTTGAATTTCACAAGCACCATTTTCAATAGCTACTTTAGCTTCCTCAACAATATCTGAAATAGGATAGCTATTTAAAGGCCCTCTTGCAAAACGAGTACAACAAAAAGTACAAGCACCAGTACAACCCTCACATATTTGTATAATATGAATATAAGAATCATCTGTTATTTTATTTTTATTGACTTTAGACTCTTTAGAAAATCCACATGCTCTTGAAATCTCACCAGACATAGCATTGTTTATAACTTCAACCGTTTTATTAAGTTGATGAGGACCAATCCAACTACAATTAGGACCAATTTTATCTAATTTTTCCGGGTCTATTTCAACCATACACCCACTAACAATAATTACTTTATCTGGAAACTCTTCCTGTAATTTTTGAATCCTATAAACAACCTTATTTTCAGTTGGAAGTTTAACATAACATGTGTTTACAATGATAACATCAGCATCATCAATAGAATCAGTTAATTGGATGTTATTTTCAATACATTCACCAGCCATAATTTGACTGTCAGCTTTATTAAAAGTACATCCATAATTTTCAATAAAAACTTTCATAATATCAAAATTAAGATTTTTTAACAATATATTTAGTTAAATCATAGTCATAATTATTAAACTTAATTGGTTTGGCATAAACTCTTTTAATTACATTGGCTTTTGCAAAACCACTAGTAATTTTTCTTTCATCAGTTTTAATAACATGAATTTTTACTATATGCTCATCAATTTTTACAATGTCTTCAGTAGATATTTCAAAATCCCTTTCTAAATCAAGTTTATATGAGTCAACTTCCCCATGTAAATCAACAGAAAATCCAATTCTAGCAGGAATATCAATAGAAGAAGCCCATATAGTTAAAATATCCTCTATTTTAGAAGCATTAACTCTTTTTTCTTTAGTTTCAATTCCAGATACTTGAACTTGGCCTAACTCAGATAATAAAATATCCCCAACATTTAAAATATCATCAGGAGATAAATCGATTGTAGTTTTATAAGATTTATCATTTTCACTAATAATTATTCTATAAGGCCTAGGTTTTTTAGCTGATAAATTATATTTAAAAACATGCCCACAATCATTACATTTTAGTAAATATTCTTCTAACAATTTCTTTTTAGATGTTTTTTGTTTTGAAGTAGTAAATATATTA
>JABUVA010000011.1:63719-71098 GCA_021442885.1 Methanobrevibacter sp.
TCCCCTTTTTGAACATTTTTAGTGAAATCAGGACGCTCACCCTCAAGAACATGATCAGCTAAATCTTGAGGATTGAAAGTTCTTAAATATCTACCTGGGATTATAACATCAGTATCAATATTTTCCCCAAAAATCCAGGTTTTTCCTTTAATTACATCCATAATATCACATTATTTAGTCAACTGATAACCAGAGTTTTGAGCTTTGGTTGTAAATACAGTACCTTGAGAACCAACATATTCTTTAACATCATCAACAATGTGTTTATTACTTTTATCGAAAATAGTGTAAACTGTAGGGCCAAAAGAGCTCATTCCTACACCATATGCTCCTAATTCCCTCATTTTATTCATTAAAATTTTAATTTTATCAGTTTGAAGTTCAATTTCAACCTTTTTAAATCCTAAATTTTGAATCTCATCAATAGCTCTTCCAAAAGCAGGTAAATTCTTTTCAAGTAAGAATGGAACTAAATTCATAAATACTAAATGAGAAACTTCTAAAATCTCATTTTTAGGACGAGGACAATATTCTTCAAATATGTTTAACTCTGTTTTTCCAGTAACTGCATCAGCAGTATTAACATTATCTAAAATTACTGCTAAAACTTCCCAATCATCTGGAAAATCATATCTTCCAAATAATAATGGAGGATTAACGTCAGAAGCCGAAGATGGTGCAAAAGCGTCTTTTTCTTTCATACTACGCCCAGCATCAACTAAAAATCCACCATGGTCAAAAGCGAAGGTTCCAATTCCTGAAGTTCCACCACGCCCAACAATAGTACTTAATGTAAGAGCATCTTTAGATATACCATTACACTCAGTAACAATTTTTGCTGCTGATAAAGCCATCTGTGTTCCAGAACCTAAACCAGAATGAGGAGGATATGCTTTTTTAACTTTAAAATAAAATCCACCCTCTAAATCATAATTATCCATTATTTTATCAACAGAGTTCTCAATTTTCATCTGACATTCTTTAATAATATCTTTATTAGTTATATCATCATTAAAATCAATTTGAACTCCTTTCTCAGAAGGTTCACCAAATAAAATGAAATTAGGATCTTTTAAGGTGAGACCTATACCTCCATCAATACGACCATATTCTCCAGACAAATCAATTAGAGACATGTGGATACGTGAAGGTGACTTGATTATCATTTTTAATACATCCCGTTATAAATAAATATCCTATTAATTATTTAATTAAAAAAAAATATAAAAGAGTTTCTAATTACTCTTTTTTAGATTTAAGTGGAGTTGAAAATTCTTCTTCAATTCCTTCCCTATACATTGAATTCATTGAACAGAATGGTATTATCCTACCATCAGGTGTTGCATAATGAATAACACATTTTTTGACTCTATCTTGATCAAAATTAAATGGATCCATGAAATGCATACATGAAATAAGCATTGAATCTTTAGAGAATTCACCTAAAGCTTCATATGATCTTTTAGTAAACACATTCAATAATATTTTAACAATGTCCAAGTTCTTAGGTTTTTTACTCCTATCAATCAATTTAGGTAATTGAGTAGCTGCTTTAGCAAGAGTTATCTTCTTAACACCAAAACCACCTTCTTCGATTTTATCAGAATACTCATCTAATAATTCAAAGAATCCCTCAATATCAATGAAATCAGTAATCGGAATTAATTTATCAGGTTTATCTGGGTCTTCACTTGGTTCAATAAATACATAAGTAGCTATCCCACAGTGTTGAGAACAGTTAAGAGTTACACTAGCAGGTTCTCCGTCCATTACACCCATAAATCTTGGAACTGCTTCAACAGATGAAGGAGGATAAAAATCTTCAGGTTTCAAATCCCCTAATGTTTGTTCAGATACTAAATTAATAAAGTCAGGAATAGTGATTCTTTGTTCTTCAACAGCATCTGAAGGTGTTCTACCTGCAAATGAAACTGGTTGGAAGTTAACACCATAAATAATATCTCTATTCTCAAATGCAAATTTTATAATATCTCCTACTTGGTCATCATTAACCCCACCAACTAATGTAGGGACTAATACCATACCAAGTCCTGCTTTTCTACAGTTTTCAATAGCTTTAAGTTTTTGTGGAAGTAAATCTTTACCTCTACTTTGAATATATGGTTCTGGCGTTACACCATCAAAAGCTAGATAAACAGTATTTAAACCTGCTTCTTTTAATTCTTTTGCAAGATTTTCTTTTCTAGCTAATCTTAAACCATTAGTAGCTATTTGAACATGAGTAAACCCTTCTTCTTTAGCCATTTTAACAAGATCAACAATATCATTACGTACTGTTGGTTCTCCACCAGCATATTGAATTGCAGGTGTTGGGAAAGGTTCTAAATTTCTTAAATTTTTAAGCATTTGTCTAATTTCATCTTGAGTTGGTTCAAATAATCTTCCAGAATGAGCTGCATTAGCAAAACAAATTGGACAGCGTAAATTACAACGATTAGTAACATCGATTAAACCTAAAACTGTAGAAGTATTATGATCTTCACAAAGCCCACAGTTATTAGGACAATTGCCAGACTTTTCAACCATAGGGTTTTCTACTTGTCTTAAAGATGGTTCAAAAGAATTTACTTTATGATATAAATCAGCATCACTCCAATAAGTGTTAATAANGACAATTGCCAGACTTTTCAACCATAGGGTTTTCTACTTGTCTTAAAGATGGTTCAAATGAATTTACTTTATGATATAACTCAGCATCACTCCAATAAGTGTTAATAAATTCACCATGTTCATCACAAGTCTTTTTAATATATATTTTTCCATCTTCTTCGTATACCTCAGCATCAAGTGATTTGTTACATGTTGGGCATAGACTTACTGTATTTTTTATTTTCAAAAAATCACCACGAAAAAAATTTAATCCTTGTAAAAATTTTATAAAGTCAAATAATTTTTATAATATAATAATATTAATATTCAAAACTATTTAAATGTAATTGAAAAAAAAGAGATTTTCAATAAATTATATAGATTTTTGAATTGATGGATAAATTAAAAATATAATATTAAATATGAAATAAAATAAGAATAATCGAAATTCGCAAACTTAAGATATTAGAAAAAAACTGGATAGGTTTAAATAAAATTAGTTCTAAAAATTAATAATTATAATTATAAAAGGAATACTGCAAATGTTATCAAATTTTGAAATAATATTAGCTATGTGTATAACAACAATTTACTTCATTTTACCAGCTTATCTAGCCAATAGTGGAGGATTAATTTTTGGTGGTGGAACACCAATAGACTTTGGCAAATGTGATAAGAAAGGAGAACGTCTAATTGGAGATGGAGCGACATGGAAAGGACTTATTGGTGGAACAATATTAGGTACTATTGTTGGGATTATACAAGGTTTCTTTGGCCCTTATATACTTGCAAATTTAAGCGAATTTATTTTTACCCCAATATGTACAAACACTATTGAAGGATTTCTAGCAGGGTTTTTAATGTCTTTTGGAGCACTTATAGGAGATGCAATAGGTAGTTTCATAAAAAGAAGGATTGGAATTAAAAGAGGAGAGTCTGCTCCATTTTTAGATCAATTAGATTTTTTAATTGTTGCTCTTATATTTGTATCTTTAATCATTAAATTAACATTACCATTTGTTATACTAGCTATTGTTCTTACTCTCATTATTCATTTACTAGCAAATTCAATAGCTTATTTATTAGGATTGAAAGATGTATGGTATTAATAATTGGATTTAAAGTGTTTTATTCATCATAATAGCTGTTCCAATAGCTGGTGCAACAACACATTCTTCATCACTTAAAATGTTATCCATTGACTTAACTTCTAAATTAAGAAGTTCAGCTGCTTTTTTATCTAGAATATCTTTACCAAGACCTGTTGTAACAATTAAATCTAAATTTTGCCTTTGTGAAACCTGATTAAGACCTTCTGCAATTTGTGCTACCTGTGCTTTATGAATAAACTTTGATATTTTTACAATATCTCTTTCAGATAACATGTCCATATCTGCGCACAAAACTCTTGCAATTCTTCTCATACATTCAATTTTAGATTTACCTTCACCATCAAAGGTATCGCAAACATAATCTGATTCATCTATTAAATCTAAAACAATGAAAACATCTGCAGTTTGAGCAAACAACTCTGATGCAACCCTATATTCATTACCATTAAATGGGACTTTTTCAAGAAAGCTTGCGAGATTTGTTCTTAAAGTACCAGTGTATACTAATTCTCCAGTAGCTAATCTTTCAAAATCAGAATTGCCTATTGCACATTGTTTTCCATTTTTAATTGGAATAATATCTGTTGTAGTACTTCCTGTATCAATAAAAATACAATTATCACTAATCAAAGTAGCTATTTCACATGTTGCTATCCAATTTGCTGCAGCTGCATTTAAAGGATCTTTTTCAATTTCATCTTTTGTTAAGATACCATCAAGGCCTACATATCCAATTGGGCAGTTAAATGTATTTTCACATTTTTCAACAATATCTAATACACCTTCTTTTTTTGTATCATATGCATCAACTAGCTCGGCAGTCATAGATATTCCAATTGCATCAATTTCATCAATTGAACATATTTTCTCAATTAATTCAACTAGAACCTTTGATAAATCATCATTATTGCTCCACATTGGAAGATATGCAAAGTCAACTTGAATATTTTTAATTTCATTTTGGTCAAAATCAACAATAGCTAAATCAGTGTTTGCACCACCAATATCAAAACCTGCTACTTTCATTTTCTATAACTCCTTTATAATCATTTTATCTTTAACTTTTTTAAATTCAACTACTCCGTTAAACGAAATAGAATCTTCTAAATCTTTTATAGTAATTTTACCATCAATTAATTCAATGATAGACTTGGCTATGTTAAAATTAGCTATCTTTTGAAGACCTACATATGGAGTGGTGAATCTTGAATTTATTTCAATTAAATAAACATTATATAAATCTTGTTCATCATGATTAACTCTTAAATCAACACCAACAAAACCATTAAGACCACCTAAAGATTCACATGCTTTAATAGCTAATTCTAAAATACTTTTATTAAATCTTGAATCGTAGGGAAGTAATCCTCCCAAATATTCAAAATAGCCATCTTGTACTTTAATAAACTGTTTGTTTATACTTAATGGAATAGCCTTACCTTCATGGACGATTAAACTAACACTAATGTCTTCTCCTTCAATGTATTCTTGAACAAGTATTCTAGAACCTGAAGGGAATATTTCCTCTAAATCATAACTTAAATTACCAATATCTTCTAAAATAAGGATGTTTTCACAATCAACTGAATTAATTGGTTTTATAATAATTTTAAGTTTTGTTAGTGGATCTTCAGATTGCCATTTCTCATATAAATTTTTAATAGCTCTTTTCCAATATCCTTTAGAATCAATTTTTAATTTAAATGATTTAGGCTGGTGTACAACACCATATAATTCTTCATATAGTAAAAATTTATTAGATGATTTAAAACATGCCTGTGAATTAGAATTATATATAAAAATGTTATTCTCTTCAAGGATTTTAGCAATATTATAAAGGTGATTGTCATTTTCAGCTGCAATATACATTGCTTTTTTAAATTCACCTATATTGTTTTTAAGGTAATCCTCTAAATCTTCATCGATTATAATCCCGTTTACATTATCATATTTATCTGCAATATAAGAATAATTTCTATTAACAATTAAAGAAACATTAAACTCTTTTAAATCATCTAAAAGAGAATATATGAGATATTCAGCTTCTGAGATAATTGATTTGTCGTTTTCACCAGAAGCTGTGAAATACTCAAATACTAAGATTGAATCATTAATTATATTCATCATATGTAATCATCAAATCTTTAAGGTTCAAATCATCATATGGAAATACCATTTTGTTATTATCATATACTAAATGAACTGCTGTGTTGTATTTCTTCTCAAATTCATCTACAGTAATATCTTCTGTTATAACTGCCATTTTTCTTTTAAAAGACTCATAAATCATATCTGGTGCGGAAATATTAAATAGACCTTTTTTATAATACTCTTCTATTGCATCAACAATTAGAACTGAAGTATTACCATCACCATATGGATTTTTAGCATTTCTCATTTTATTTGCAAATTCTTCATCTTCTATAATCTTTCTTACATTATCAACAATTAAATTGGTATCAGTACCAACAAGAATATTTCCTCCACACTCAACAGTTTCAGGTCTTTCTGTATTATACCTTAAAGTAAGTGCAGGCACATCAAGAGTGATGGCTTCTTCTTGAATACCTCCAGAGTCTGTAAGAACTAAATCCGATTTTGATATGAGATTTAGAAAATCAAGATAACCTATAGGTTTTAAAATATGAACATTGTCTAATTCATCTAATTCTTTAAAAAGACCGAAATTTTCTAAATTTTTCTTAGTTCTTGGATGTATTGGGAAAATAATGTTAACTTCTTTAAGTTCTTTAAAAGCATTAATAACATTTGTTAAGCGCTCTTTATTATCTACAGTTTCAGCTCTATGCATAGTTAAGGTTAAAATATTATCCAAATTATCAATATCAATTGCTTTTAAATAATCTGATTCAATTCCTTTTCTTTGAGCAATCTTTAAGTTCCTATAACATGCATCAACAACAGTATTTCCAGTTATAAATATTTCCTCACGAGGAATATTTTCAGCAATTAAATTAATAGCTCCATCTTCAGTTGGGGCAAAATACATTGCAGAACAAACATCACTTACCATACGATTAATTTCCTCGGGCATAGTTAAATCAAATGAACGTAAACCTGCTTCAACATGACCTACTGCCAAATGAAGCTTAGAAGATACAATAGAACCTGCTAAAACAGCATTAGTATCTCCTTGAACAAGAACAATGTCGGGATTTTCATCAACCAAAACTTCTTCAAAACCACTAAGCATCATCCCTGTTTGAATTCCATGAGAAGCTGAACCTACATTAATATTATAATCAGGAGCAGGTAATTCCAAATCCTCAAAGAAAACATCAGAAAGTTCACCATCATAATGTTGACCTGAATGAAGAACAACAAAATCAATGCCTCTTCTTTTTATTTCATCAATAACTGAAGCCATTTTGATAATTTCCGGGCGAGTCCCCACTATAATAGCAATTTTCATATTTAATCACTTCCTACTTATTAAATTTAATATAATTCACTTAAACAGTTTATCAAAGATTCTTTAATTGCATAATTTTTTTGTAAATTAGTTAAACTATCTATTAAATCCCTTTTAAATCTTTCGCATGCATAATCATCATAAATAAACTTAACACCATCATACTTAATATCCATTAAAATAAGATAATCAGGTTCTAAAACTTTAATATTAGCTCTAGAGTC
>JABUVA010000011.1:71151-73295 GCA_021442885.1 Methanobrevibacter sp.
AGCAACATCTACAAAAACACGCATCATTTTACGAACCATATTCCATAAAAAACTTTCACCATAAATATCCACAAAAATAGGAGAAATAGTTTCATGTAAATTAGGAAACTCTCTTTTATGAAAATCAGTAAGATTAACACGATTTATTTTAATATCGTCAATAGTTCTTGTAGTTGTTTTTTGAAACCTTTTAGTAAAATTTGTAAAATTATGAGTACCTTTAAAAACTTCAGCAACTTCCCTTAATTTAGATAAATCAAGATCATCTCTAAAAAGCATATACCTATAATGTCGCATCTCTGCATAACGTGGCTTAAAACCAAATCTTACAGGAGCTTTAGCTAATATTTGAATATCATCAGGCAGACTATTATTAATTTCATTAACCCTTACTTCTTTTTCACTTTGAAAACTAATAACATTACCTAAACTATGAACACCTGCATCTGTACGGCCAGCAATTCTAAATCTAGACTTTTTTAAATCATCAATATAATCTAGTTTCCGTAAATGATAAATTAATTCCTCTTCAACAGTTCTTAAATCAGGTTGTCGTTGAAAACCATGAAAATTAGTACCAATATATCCAATTTTTAAAGCTGTTCTTTTCATTAATTTATAATATGTTAAATGAATATAAAAAACTATGTTACTTAATAGCTACTTTTAATTATAAAAACCTATAATAAATAATATATTATAACACATTAAATATCAAGAGGCTTAAAATGTCATTTAAAAAAGATAAAATGTTAATCTTACCTGCTGTAGATATTAAAAATGGAAAATGTGTGCAGCTTGTTCAAGGAAAACCAGGTAGTGAAATGGTTGAAATAGAAAATCCTGAAAAAGTAGCTAAAAAATGGGAAGATATTGGTGCTGATGCATTACATATAATTGATTTAGATGGAACAATAAATAAAGAATCTAATTTCCCTGCTCTTAAAAAAATAGTGGATGAAGTTTCAGTGCCTGTACAAATTGGTGGTGGAATTAGAAGTACTGATTACGCCAAACAACTTCTTGATTTAGATATTGAACGAGTTATTATAGGAACAATGGGTATAATGCATCCTGAAACATTAACATTACTAGCTGATGAATATGGACCTGAAAGAATAATGGTTTCTCTTGATAGTAAAGATAATAAAGTTGTAATAAAAGGTTGGCAAACAAGTATTGATAAAACACCTGTAGAACTTTCAAATATAATGAAAGAAAATGGTGCTGGAAGTATTCTTTTTACAAATGTAGATGTAGAAGGATTACTTAATGGATTTAATTTAGAGCCTTTAATAAACCTTAAAAAATCTGTAGATATTCCAATTGTATATTCTGGAGGTATTTCAACTATTGAAGATGTAAAAGAACTTAATAAAACTGGAGTTGAAGGAATAGTAATTGGATCTGCACTTTATAAAGATAAAATTGATTTAAAAGAAGCATTGAAATACCAAAAAAGATAGGTAGTGAAATTAATGAAAAGAGTGTTGGCAAGTGGAACATTTGATATATTACATCCTGGCCATGGAATATACCTTGAAGAAGCTAAAAAAATTGGAGGAAACGATGCTGAATTATATGTTGTCATAGCCCGTGACTCAACAGTTAAAAAGAACAAAAGAACACCAATTATAGGTGAAAATCAACGAAGAGAAATGGTTCAAATGTTAAAACCTGTTGATAAAGCAGTTCTTGGAAATGAAAATGGAGATATTTTTAAAATAGTAGAAGAAATTAATCCAGACATAATAGCTATCGGACCTGACCAATGCCATGATGAAAATAAAATTCAAGAAGAAATAAATAAAAGACATCTTAAAGCTAAAGTAAAACGTGTTAATGTTTATCATAATGCACAACTAGATAGTAGTTGCAAAATTATTAAAAAAATTAAAAAAACAGATTTTAAAGATAAATTAGATGATTGTGATTAAAATGACAAGTATAGCTATTGTAGGAGCAAGTGGATATACAGGTGGAGAATTATTAAGAATGCTTTTAAACCATCCGAAAGTAGAAGTTGAAGAAATTACCTCTAGACAATACGATGGAGTAGATGCACATAAAATACACCCCCATATCCGAGATTCAGGACTTACATTTAAAGACAAAAAACCATCTGAACTTGATTCAGATATTGT
>JABUVA010000011.1:73352-75765 GCA_021442885.1 Methanobrevibacter sp.
GGAGCAAAAGTAATTGACCTTAGTGGAGATTATAGATACAAATCAAAAGAAGTTTATGAAAAATGGTATGGAATGGAGCATACTAGTGATGCTGAAGCTGTATATGGGCTTCCAGAAATTTATAGAGATGAAATTAAAAAAGCAACATTAGTAGCTAATCCAGGATGTTTTCCAACAGGAGCAATATTGTCATCATACCCTTTAGTTAAACATGACATAGTTGATAGAATAATTATTGATTCAAAAACAGGAGTTAGTGGTGCTGGTGTTAATCCTAGTTCAACAACACATTACCCTAATATTGCAGATAATGTTAATCCTTATAAAATATCTTCACATAGACATATGTCAGAAATTCAACAGGAATTAAAAGGATTTGAAGATGTTAAGGTATCATTCACCCCCCATTTAGTTCCTGTAATTCGTGGAATTCAAACAACAAGCCATAGTTTTTTAAATAATGAAAATGAAAATATAAGTCCAGAAGAAATTAAAAAATTATATGAAAAAGAATATGGTGGAGAATACTTTATAAAAATTATGGACGATGGAGAAATACCTCATTTAAGCTCAGTTCGTGGGTCTAACTTTGCTCATATTGGTGGTTTTGAAATAGATGACACCGGAAGATTAGTAATGTTATCCACAATTGATAATTTAGTTAAAGGAGCATCTGGACAAGCTATTCACAATATGAATATTTTACTTGGAATACCAGAAGAAACTGGCCTTAAACATTTAGGATTACACCCTTAGGAAGATAAAATGTCAATATTAATAATTTACTATTCATTAACAAATAACACAAAATTAGTTTCAGAAACATTAGCATATAATTTAAATGCAGATATTGTTAGAATTCAAGATCAAAAACCAAGAAAAGGGTTTAAAAATAGACTAACAACAACTTTGGATGCATTAAGGGAAAATAAAACTGAAATATATCCACCAACACTAAATTTGAGAAATTATGATACTATATACATTGGAACACCTGTTTGGGCTGGAAAACCTACTCCTTCAATTGTCACAATTATTGATTCATGTGATTTAAGAGGTAAAGATGTTATTCTTTTTGCAACAATGTCTAAGAATGGTGGGAAGAAAACTGTTGAAAGACTTGAAAAAAAAGTGAGAGCAAGAGGTGGCCGTGTAATTGAAACATTCACTATAAGGACAAAAGATAGGACTGCAGAACAACTAATAAACATTAGTGAAAGTCTTATTGATCTTTTAGATTTAAGAATATACAAATAAAAGGGTAATTTTATGGATAGTGATAAGAAAGAATTAAAAATAAAAGCAATTGAAAATGGTACTGTAATTGATCACATCACAGCTAATGGTTCATTACATATACTTAAAATATTAAATCTTCCAAATTCAGAAACACAAAATGTTACAATAGCTATGAATGTATCTTCAAAAGAAATTGGAAGAAAGGATATTTTAAAAATAGAAAACAGAGAATTAGACAATGAAGAAATTAACCAAATAGCTTTAATAGCTCCTAAATCCACAATTAATATTATTCGTGATTTTAAACCTGTTAAAAAAGCTAAAGTCATACTTCCAAATGAAATTTACGATTTAATAAAATGTACTAATTCTAAATGTATAACCAATAATGCAAATGAACCTATAAAACCAAAATTTACAGTAGTACAAAAATATCCACCTATCGTTAGATGCCATTATTGTGAAAAATTAATAAAAACAGAAGATATTGAGAAACAATTTGAATAATCTTCTAATTTTTTAGATAATCCGCTAATCTTTTAGATAGTGCAAGTATTGTTAATATAGGTGGTTTTCCAGGAGATTCTGGAAGTACACTTGCATCATCTACAAATAGGCCTTTAATAGTAGTTTCCAAATTACTATCTACAACTTCCCCAATAGCTGCAGAACCACCAGGGTGTGCTCCCCTATATATTGTTGATTTAATTGTATTTACATCAACACCTGCTTTTTCTAGAATCATTCCAGCTACTGCACAACCTTCTGCCATATATCTAATATCAGTAATTGTATTTTCTTTTACAACATCCCCATCATCAGTAATATATCCCTTACCTTCATCTGGAACTTTAACCATAATAGCTAAAATATCTTCATTTGTTATAGAATCATCACCAATTTTATCACGTATAAATGATGAAAAATGAGGAGCTAATACAAAATTATCACCAATAACAAGACCGTTCATTTGTACTTCACTATTAAATTTAATTCCTTTGAGAACACCACCAATTGTTACAAATGGGTCGAAAAATAGTTTATGGCCTGCATTTTCAATTCCTGCACCTCTTAAAATTAATGGGGAATTAATAGCACCTGCAGATAAAACAACAATATCAGAGTTTAGTATGTGTTCTTCATTATTTTTAATGTATTTAACACCTTTAACTTT
>JABUVA010000012.1:0-11982 GCA_021442885.1 Methanobrevibacter sp.
ACAAGAATTAAACTGGAAATTGAATCTGCAGTACTTGTTGATATTGGAAGTACAATGTTATCTGGATCTAGATTATGTCTATATGAAAGTGTAGAGACATAAAATACTAATACCATCATTATTGGAATTAAAATCAGACCTGATATTGTACTTATTTCTATTATTTTTAAATATCCTATACCTACAACTCCAAATATGTTTGAAGAGGCTTCTGCTAAAAATCCTATTGTTGGATAAATTATAATAGCTAATATTAAGACTAGTAAGAAGTTAAATCCTGTATTCTTTTTAGGTTTTAATATTGGCTCGATTAAACCTGAATGTAGTCCTGATGATATTCTTGCTCCTAAAATACTTACAATACTTCCTGTTTCTCCTGAAAACAATGGTAGTAATGTTAAAAGACTTGGGTTTGTTATTAATGTTTCAAGTGCACTGTTGAATATTCCTCCAGCAAAAACACCTAAAATAGAACAGACAAATAAAACAGGTGTTGATTGTTTTATAATGGTTTTAATTTCTTCATTGAATTTTATACTATATATTACTGCTAAAATAATGATTATTATAAAAATTATAAATATTGCATACTCTAATATTACACTGAATTTAAATAGGGATAAAATAAAAATAGCTATTATTATTGCTGGAAGTGTAAACATATCACCAAATCCTGCAATTATTGGGGTGGTAATATTATCTGGATCCCAACCATTTTCAAAACTTTTAAGAGATATAAACATTGTTATTGGAAGCATTATAATATTAGAGATGATTCCAGCAATTATACTTATTAAACAAAAGTCAACTAAACTCATTGATTTAAATCCAAAAATTACACAAATAACTTTTGCTATAATAGCTAATGATAAGGATAATACTAAACTTAAAACAAATGATGAAATAATGTTATTTGTTAGTACTTCTGATTTTTTAAATTCTGGAGTTAAAATACCAATATGAAGGTTTGTTGATAATCTAGAGCCAAAAGAACCAAAAATATTACCTCTCATTCCAATAGCTCCAGGAATTATTACTAGTAGTCCTGGGTATTGTTCTAAAAAATAGGTCATGTTTCCTAGGATTATTCCAGCTATTAAATCTCCACAGGCACATATTAATAAAGCTATTATTCCTTCTTTTATACTTCTTTTATGATTTTCTAAAAATTCTTTAAAGTACTTTTTAAAAACCTTATTATCATGTTTAAAGATTTTTGAAAATTTATCAATGCTTTTAAATAAAAATAGGATTAGGTTTACAAAAAACATTGGAATAGCTGATAAAATTTGGCGAATCAACTTCGCTGGACTTTTGTCCTTCATATTTATCACCTATTACATTCATTTTTGTCACCTTAATTAAAATTAATTTAATCTTCTGCTTCTAGTTCTTCTGGAATATCTTCTAAAAGAATTTCTCCACTAGCTATTTTATTTAATAAATCTGATCCTGCTTCTGTTCCTTTTGCTAGAAGTACATCTCCATCAAAAATAACAGTGTCTTTATTAGGACCATAAATCCATGAATCTCCACGTCTAATAGCTATTACCCTCATTCCTGTACGATTTACAAGTAATAGTTCTCCTAGTGATTTATTAACAAGTTCTGATGAAGAATCTACTTGAGCTCTTACAATCATTTTTTCGGATTCTTCCATTACCATTTTAAATACTGGATGTGGTTTAAAACCAGTTATTACAATGTCTGCTAAATCTTTAGCTGCATTTGCAATACTTTCTGCTGCTTCAGCTATTTCTAAAAGAGCTGTTAATTTTTCAGCATCTTCATATGATCTTGCTGCAACTAATGATTGTTTTTTTATTTCATAGTTCATTGCATTTACACGATTTTCAAGTTTTATTACTTCTTCTGCAGCTGTTTTACTATTAAATAAAACAGCAGAATAAGCTAAATCTACCATGAGTTCCGACATATTTTTCATTTCTATTAAAATATTTTTTATAGACAATTAACTCCCACCTATAAATCATAAGGGTTGTTATTTAACAAACAAGCTCTTCTAAGTTTTAATAACTGTTTTTTCTTATTTTTTAAATCATCAACTTCTTCTAATATTTCAGTGAAAGGGGCTCGAAGAGCATTTACACCTTCTGGTGTGTGAATCCATGTACATTCTTTACAATTCCATACTCCTTTTCCTTTAATCCAGCTACCACCTGTAGAGCTATCTCCACAAGGGTAAAATGGACAGTAGCAAAAGTCACAGTATTGTCCATCATAATGACATGGGTAAAAATCACATTCTCTTCTCTCACCATGGGCAATATCACCATTTAAGAATAGTTCATAATGTTCTCTTGAAAATGGATGGATATCTGATCTAATTACATATCCTCTAGGAGTTATTAATTTTCCATTTTGAACATATGTTAAATCATTTCCAACAATTAAAGTACAAGACATGTTAACCATATCTTCAGTTAAATCTTTAATTTCTACAATACTTGTTTTAGAAGGGGTATAAGTACTATCTACAATTCCAATTAAACATTCCTCACCTTTAATTTCTAGGACTTTTTTTACAAAACGTCTAAAAGGTTCTTTTCGTGTTTTGCTTATTGGGTTATAAATAGCTATAATTAGATTAGCTTTAAGTGAATATTCTATTTTTTTTTCAATTTCAGAAAGTGGTGTTAAAATATTACTGAGACTGATAGCTGCAAAATCGTTTAAAGGTGCTCCTAACAAGTCTGCAGAATAATTAACAGATGATACTCCAGGATATACTTTAATTTCAACATCATCATATTTACTTTCAATCTGATATAAAACATTTGCCATACCAAAAACACCAGGGTCTCCAGAACTAATTAATGCAACGGTATATCCCTCTTTACTTTTATTAATAGCTATTTCAGCTCTTGAAATCTCATCACCCATTCCTTTTTTAATTATTTCTTTACCTTCAATTAAATCTTCAATTTGGTTAATGTATTTCTTATATCCAATAATTACATCAGACTCTTCAATAGCTTTTAAAGCACCAAGGGTAATATTGTCTCTATTTTGACCTATTCCAATAACATTAATCATATTTCTCACTTAATATAATTTTAATATTGATTGAATAACAATTGTATCCGTGTCTACCTCACCTCTAGATGTGGCATTGGCAGTTGCAATAATCTTAAAGGATGGATCTTGGCTAATAACTATTTGTGAAGATGTAGAGTTTGGAGAAGCATAACCTAATGCTTCAATTGTAACATTAATGGTTTTCTTATCAGTATCATCATATGTAGTCATATTTATAGAATCAATATTAATTCCATCGACCTTCGACAGTTCCTCCATTTTTAAAGCAACATCTTGTTTATTACTTACATTAATAGGAGTAGGATCTTTAACTAAAACATCATTAACCTTATTAGGATTTATCATTGATGATAGTTTATCATACTGCATATTCATAAGTCCTTTAATATCAGGTGCTTCTGTAGTTACAATAGTATAGGAACTAATTAGACCTGCTTCAAAAAATATTATAAATAATATAATAACAAGTACTGTTTTTAATATTTTTCCCATTTTATCACTTAAAAATTTCTAATATGTTTATTTATAATTATCATATATAATAAATTTAACCGGTGTTTAAGGCTCTTTAAAAAAGTCTTAAGATTAGTGGTTGTAATGTATTATAATTTAAAAAACTTTAAAAAATCTTTATTTTAAATAATAAATGATGATAATATTAATGTAATTAAAGATAGCTTATTATTTTATGTTAACAAAAAATAACAACTCCTTATTAAAAATATGGATTTAAAACATTATATTCATAAATGTTTAAATTATGTAGTAAGTAAAAGATTTTATAAATGAAAAGATACAAATTATTAATTATATTTTAAAGGAGGTTTTAATTCATGGCAAGTAAAATAAATCCTACACCAACATTAACAGGTGCTGATGCAGATAGATTTATTAAAAGATTAAATACTCCATCAACAAAAGATGAAATTAAAGCATTAGATAGAGCTAAAAAAACTTTTGAAAAAATTAAATTCAAAAGATAATCTATTTTTTACATAAATCTCTATACATCGGCATATTTCTTCTATTTTTATTTTTATTAGGTTGTAATGCTTCAAACAAATTCTTTTCATAAAATGAAATAATACCATCACTGTTATATGCATCAATGGATAAAAAACGAATTCCAATATCTTTTCTTAGTTCTAGACAGAACCCTACAATCCAGTCAATTAAAATGGATCCAATATGCATATGTTGAAAATCCTTATGGATAGCTAACCTACCTATTTTAATTGCAGGATATTCAGGATATTCAATTTCTAGTTTTTTATTGATTTTTATAGCATCCGATGATAAAGAGAAAAAACCAATTACATTATCATTATATAAACAAAGATATATTTTAGATAAGCTATTATCAATATTACTGAAAGAATCTATTAATAAAAACTCATTAAGATCATCATCTCCACAATCAAACTCAATAGAAGACAGAATATCTTTATTTGCCTTTATTATTTCTAATTTGCTACAATCCACATCATCCATAACATAATATTTAACAACAAGATATTTATGTCTTTTCTTTATATAAAATCAACTGTTTTAAAAAGTCTTCTGATTATTGGTAGTTATATACTATAACTTAAAAAACAACGTGGAAATCTTTATTAAAAATAATAAATAATGAAAATATTAATAAATAAGAAAAACTTGTTATTATATCTACATCAAAAGACTTTTGAAGAGCATAAATTAATTTTAACTAATAGCTATCAAATTATTGTCATTAATATAAAAATATTATTTGAAACAAATTTAGATGAAAACTTTCTATAAAATTTATAAACTCTTAAAATATAAATTTTATAAGATGTCAAATAAAGTTTTATTAAAATGTGCTAAAAAAGGTATTAATCTTTCACCTACTGCTTATTCAAAAGTAATGGAAGTTGATGATTCTTTAAATTTTATATCATCTGTCATTATTAAGTTAAAAACTGGAGATTACTCTTCAGAGGACCTTATTTCTGTTAATGGTGATATAATAGATGATATTAAAAACGAATTAGAGACCACCATTTCAAGTGAAAAGAAAAAAATAAAACCTACTAAAAATGATGATAAAAAACCTAAAAAAGTTGATAAAAATCAAACCACTATAACAAAAGAAATTGAAAAACCTTCAAAAAAGAATAAGGATGAAAAACCTAAAATTATCAACAGTATTATTGAAAAAACTGCAGAAAAAGTTGAAGATACAGATATTACATTTGAAAGAAATCTAAATAAAACAAATATTGAATATGATTTTGAAATTATTCAAGATACAAGTAAAAAATCTTATACTAGTGGTGAGATTGAAAATCTAATTTCATACTTTAAAAGTAGATATGAAAAGCTAGCAAAAATCCTTCAAAAAAGACCTGAACTTAAAACTTTCCAAAAAGTATCTGAAATTGAAGAAACACAAACAAGTTTAAGTTTAATTTTAATGGTTAGAGAAATTAGAACAACAAAAAATGGTCATAAACTAATAGAATTTGAAGATGATACAGGAACTATCTCAATACTATTTTCTAATAAAAATGAAGAATTATTTAGAGAAGCTGAAAAACTTGTTAAAGATGAAGTTGTAGGTATTTTAGCTGATAAAAACGGAGATTTAGCTATTGGAAATCAGATTATTGATCCTGGTGTTACAAGAATTGAAAAAAAAGAAATGGACTTTGGAATAGTATTTTTATCTGATGTTCATATTGGAAGTTTAACATTTTTAGAAGATGCTTTTAATAAATTTATAGATTGGATTAACTGTGATTTTGGAACTGAAAAACAAAGAGAAATAGCTAATGATGTTAAATATCTAATAATTGGTGGAGATATAGTTGATGGTGTTGGTGTATATCCAAATCAAGATAAAGAATTAGCTATTAAAGATATTACAAAACAGTATAATGAAGCTGCTAAATTTTTAGGAAGAGTTAGAAGTGATATTAAAATCATTATTGCTCCTGGAAACCACGATGCTTCTAGAGTTGCTGAACCTCAGCCTGCTGTACCTGAAGAATATGCAAAAGCTTTATATCAACTTGATAATGTTGAATTTATAAGTAATCCTGGTATTGTTTCTCTAGATGGAATTAATGTATTAATATATCATGGTCGTAGTTTTGATGATCTTGTTATGGCTGTTAAAGACTTTTCACATGAGAGAAATGATATATTAATGGAGGAACTTCTTAAAAAAAGACATCTTGCACCAATTTATGGAGAGAGAACTCCTCTTGCTTCTGAACTTGAAGATTATCTTGTTATTGATCAAGTTCCTGATGTATTCCACACTGGACATGTTCATATTAATACTTATAGAAAATTTAATGGTATTCATTTAATTAATTCTGGAACATTTCAGACTCAAACTGAATTCCAGAAAATTTATAATATTGAACCAACTCCTGCTGAAGTTCCAGTACTTCATAAAGGAAAATATAAACATCTGAAATTTATATAAAAGGTGAATAATATGGTTGTTAATGTAAAAGACATTATTGAAGTTGGTAAGAATCTATATAATCAAAAACTTGTTTCTGGAAAATCTGGAAACATTAGTATTAGAGTTAAAAGAGATGGTACAGACATAATAGCTATTACTCCAACATTACGGTCTTTAGGTGATTTAAATGAAGAAGATATAGTTCTTGTTGATTTAAATGGTAATTTATTAACAAGTGGAACCCCTTCTTCTGAATTAAACCTTCATTTAGAAGTTTATAAAGTTAGAGATGATGTTAATGCTATTGTTCATACTCATTCACCTTATGCTACTGGATTTTCATTTTCATCAAAAAAAATTAAAAGACTTGAGGGCTTTGGTAAAATTAAAACACCATTTTTAAAAGAAATAGATTATATTACACCAGGTTCTATTGAACTTGCAAAATCTGTTGGAGAAAACATTGGTGATGAAGATGTTGTTGTTTTAAAAGAACATGGTATATTAACAGTCTCTGAAAATATTAAGGAAGCTGAATCATTAGCTAATTTTATCGAAGAAATAGCTAAAACCCAATTTGTGTCTCATATGCTTAATTTAAATCCTAACAAGTAAAATAATTTTAATTCCCTTGATTTTATAGTCTATTTTAAATATATATCGATAACTTTAAATATGTGAATTTATTAATTTATAATATAATATTTAATACTAATTTTGATTATTTATAGATTATTGGAGGCATGATTATATGAGCGCAGAAATAATTAGTGAGGTTACTGAAATTTTAGATTACATTACTGATAACAATACTGTTCCACGTAATATTAGAGAAGCTGCACATGAATCAAGTGAATTGTTAAACAGTGATGATAAAGAACAATCTGTTAAAATTAGTACTGTTTTAACAAGATTAGATGAAATTAGTAATGATCCCAACATTCCTGTTCACGCTAGAACATTAATTTGGGAAGTTTTAAGTAAATTAGAATCTATCTAATTTTTTTTATTTTATTTTTCACAAGCAATAGCTATTGTTACACCATTAAATACTGTTTTTTTATATATTAATTTTGAAGATTCACCAGCACTTATTAAAGCTGATGGTTCACATACACCACCAACTCCAAATTTTGATTTTACAAAATCTGAACTTGATAGACCCTTAAAATCATATTCTTTTATTATTTCTATATCAATAAATTTAATAGGAATATTTAAATTTTCTGATAAATCTAAAAGTCCTTTTTCATCCTTTTTAATAGATGCTGATGCTATTTCATCAATTCTATTAATATTTATATTTAAATCATCTAATGAATTATCAACTGCCTTTTTTATATCTTCACATGTTTTTCCACGTCTACAACCTATTCCAATAGCTATTTTTTTTCTTTTTAGTTTTAAGGTATTTCTATCTATTATTACTTCAATTTCATCAGCTGAAACATCATCATTTAAATCAAATAGGACATCCATTTCAAGTGTATTATTTTTAATATAATCATAGAGAAAAGTATAATCAGAAGTTTTATTTAACCTAAAAGTAACTTTACGACCTTCTAAAATAGCTTTATTAATTGGTAGTATATTTTTAGGATTATCAATTGTTAAATATAAATCTTTAGCTAATGTATCAATACCTAACCTTTTATTAACATCAGTAGATGTTGTAATAACTGGTGTTGCATTTAAAAGACTAGCTATTTTTTTAGTAAGTTTATTAGCACCTCCAATATGACCAGATAATAAGCTAATTACAAAATTTCCATTATCATCTATATTTATAACAGCAGGATCAGTAGTTTTTGAAACTATTAATGGTGAAATAGATCTTATTATTATTCCAGATGCCATTATTGCAATAATTCCATCATAATTCTCAAATACATCAACAATTATATTTTTTATATTTTTATGAAAATGATTAACAGCTAATATTGTAGAATCATTTTCTAACATTTCTTTTAAAGATTCTCCTAAATTTTTACCATTATTAGAGACTGATAAAATTGCAATTTTCATCTAAACCACCATAAATAATATAATAAATATAATAATAAAAAACAAAGTAAATAAAGTTATTGTTAATTTTGATAATTTAATAGCCTTAGAAATATCTGAAATATCAATTTTCTTATTTGGATCTCCTAATTTATATGTTCCTTTTTTTACAAGTTGAATATCAAGAGCTCCAGCTACTGTTGCCATTGTAAAACCAGAGTTAGGACTTGGACAATTTCTTGAATCTCTTTTATACATTAAATAGCTATTTTTATAATTTAAATTAATTAAATAAGCAGATAATATTACAAATAAACCTGCAATTCTAGAAGGAATATAATTCAATATATCATCTACCTTTGCTGGAAAATAACCAATATATTTTAACTCATTTGTTTTATATCCAACCATAGCATCAAGAGTATTTGTTATTCTATAAATTATTGGAATTAAAATTAATAATATGAAAAAACTTTTATTAAATATTAATAATAAGTATGAAGTTATCATATAATAAAAAATAGGAGCTATATAGCTATCTGTTATATTTTCAGATAATGTTTCAATAGTTGCAGATATAATAAAGCTTTCAGATAATGTTTCTGTATTTCTACTTACTAAATAGGACATTGCTTTTCTAGCACTGTTTATATCAACTTTAAGTTTATTTTCAATATCTTTAGCTGAACTTAATAACATTTTTATAGAATATGTTGTTGTTAATACAATTGAGTATATAACAAAGAATATAATTTCATTAAAACTAACAATCATTAAAATAATAGATATTATCAATATTGATATTATCATTACTATAAAGTATAATAGAACTCCTGAAAATCTATTTCTAAATTTTATTAGTTTATTTTTAAAAAAACTTATTAAATTACCTACTGCTACAACAGGATGGATTTTTGTTGGTATTTCACCATAAATAATATCTATTAACAATGATAATATAAATGATAATATTATATATGTAAATATATTAATGTTATTTAATGACNTGGAATAACGGTTGATAAAACTAAATTAATAAGAGTACGTATTAAGAATATATAATATTCTTTTGTTACTTTCGATTTAGAATTAATCTTTGTTTTAAAGGAGTCTTTAATGTTATTTAATGAATAAATCATAATAATTTATATTATAAATTAAATATAATAAATAAATTATTGATATAAAATGAGGTGATTAAATGAGTAAAATTGATGAAAATATTATTCAAAATTGGATTGTTGATGAAGGTATTTTTAAACAGAAAATGCCTGATCAAGATGCACAATTTCATTATGTTATTGAATATCCTCAAGGAAATATAATGGATATTATTCAACCAAAAGGAAAAGATGATTTTGTACTTTTTGTTTGTGGTACTCAAGTTTCTCCAGAGCATGTTAATTTAATGAAAGATGCTTCAATGAAAGATAGAGAGAAATTTTTGTTTGAATTGAGATTTGAACTTAATCGTTTAGAACCAGATTTCCAATTAGATGTTAATAATGAATTAATGTTAAGTCAATTTGTTCTTCAGGATGCTCTTTATGAAGATGGACTTACTAAAAATGAATTGATGAAAACTATTAAAAGAATATTTAAATCTAAACTTGCATGTACTATGGTTATTGAAAAAATATTTGGCTCTCCTGATTTAAGTGGAGGATTAAATACTGGTTCTGATGATAATGTAATGTTTATGTAAATTTTTTTTAAACTTATTTAAAGAGAGAGACATCTGTTTCAAGTGAAACACTTTCGAGGGTCTTGAAGATTTGAAGGGGTATATTTCATCTGTAAAATATAGTTGAAACACACCTCTTATTTTTGAATTTTTTTAAACTTATTTTGAAAATTTTTACACTTGAAACATATCTCTTCATTTTTGGTTTTCGCAAGATTTTCCAATACACTTGAAATGTACCCCTCACTCTATTTTCACATGAAATTCTACTGTTTTTATTTGAAATTTTATAATTTCATTTATATTATTAAATTTCTTTTGTTTATTAATTATGCTGATTTAAAACTTCTATTATGAATTTCACTAATATATAATGTTATATTTTTTCTATATTTCTATATTAATGTTTATTTATACATTCTTTCATCAATTTCACATAATCATATAATAAAAAAGTTTATTTACTATGTTGATTAAATATCATCACTGGAAATAATACTATTGAAAGTGTAATTAATTTCTTTTTTTTAAAGTTTATTTATATTTGAAATTATTACTACTAATGATTATTTTAAAAGTGATATTTTGGTGATTGTGTGGAGAATATTTTTGATACATTAGAAGGTGAAGAATCGATTTTTAAAGATAAAAAACCATTAGATCATAGATTCTTACCAGAAAATTTACCTCATAGAAATGAACAGATTACTCAAATAGCTAAATACTGGATTGAAGCTCTTAATAATGTTACACCTTCAGATATAACACTATATGGTAAAACTGGAACTGGTAAAACAGCAGCAGCTAATTTTGCTAGAGAACAGCTAATTGAAGCAGCTTCTAATAAAAATGTTTTTATAAGAGTAGAATATATTCGTTGTACTGATTATACAACTGAATATCAAGTAATAGCTCAATTATGTCAAAAATTAGGACGGGATGTTCCAAATAGGGGTTGGACAAAAGGAGAAGTTATTAATACCTTTAGAGACATATTTAGGAAAAATGTTCATGGTAAAAAACTTATTTTAATCGTTATATTAGATGAAATTGATATATTACTTGAAAAAGATGGGGATGGAATTTTATATACATTAACAAGAACAGAAAATGTTTCAATTCTATCTATTAGTAATTATGTTGACTTTAAAAAATTCATAAAACCAAGAGTAATGAGTAGTCTAAGAGATAAAGAAATTGTTTTCCCTCCTTATGTAGCAGATCAACTTGCAGATATTTTATCTGAAAGAGCCGAATTATCATTTAAACCAAATTCATTAGATGATGATGTAATTCCTTTATGTTCAGCTATGGCAGCTAAAGAAGAAGGAGACGCAAGATATGCTCTTGATTTACTTACAACAGCTGGTGAAATAGCTGATGAAGAAAAAAGTGATGTTATTTACGGTGATTATGTAAGAAAAGCAAAAGACAGAATTGAACATAATAAGGTCACAGATATAATAATTACATTACCAACACAACAACAAAGAGTTCTTGAAGCTATTTTAAAGTTAACTCAAAATAATGAAGAAATAACTTCAGGAAAATTATACGATACCTACAAAGAGGTTTCAAAAGGAGATTCTGTAACTTATAGAAGAATTTTTGATTTTATTAATGAACTTGAAATGTTAGGTATTATTTCTACTAACACTATTTCACGTGGTCGTGGAAAAGGAAGAACTAATATAATAACACTTCAATGTGATACAAAACTCCTTGAGACAACTTTATTTTCAATTTAAAAGTTAGTTAATTTTTAACTTTTATTACTATTTTTTATTTTTAACAT
>JABUVA010000012.1:13236-15550 GCA_021442885.1 Methanobrevibacter sp.
AGAGAAGATGGAAAAGAAGAAGAGAAAAAAGATATTGCAAAAACCCTATTAGAAAATGGGACTAATCCAAAAGAAGTATCAAAAATAACAAAACTACCTTTAAAAACAATACAAGTGCTAATGACAAAATAAAAATCATTACACTTTTATTTTTTTAGATAACTTAATTAAATAATTTATAACATCCTAAATAATGATATCTGCTAATTATTACAGAAATTAACAAAAAATATCTCAAGATTTAATTAATGATATGAAAACAGCAAATGTTATATTAGAGAGCATTTAATAGAAAAAAATAATACTGCAAAATATAATTGGGAGGATATAAATGAGAAAAAATGTATTTGAAGAAAGATATGAAAAAGGAAAAGAAGATGGAAAAAAAGAAGCGAAAAAAGATATTTCAAAAACCCTATTAGAAAATGGATATGATTTAAAAGAAGTATCCAAAATAACAAAACTACCATTAAACACAATACAAGGGTTAATAGCTAAATAAAAAAACATTACACCAATTTAAAAAAATCAACCAAATGATTTATAACATCAACAAATTAATTCTCATAAAATATTTACACAGAATTTATTGAAAAAATAACATTAAAAAAAGATAATAGAGGTGAGATGAATGAGAAAAAATGTATTTGAAGAAAGATATAATGCAGGATACAAAGTAGGATACAAACTAGGATACCACAAAGCAATCAAAGAAACAAAAAAAGATGCTGCAAAATCCCTATTAGAAAATGGAACTAATCCAAAAGAAGTATCAAAAATAACAAAACTATCTTTAAACACAATACAAGATTTATAGCTAAAAAACCCCCTAAACTAATTTTATTTTTCTAAAAATCTTAATCTAAATTAAAATTATTTATAGTATTTTACCAAAAGTTTATATCTAATTAATATAAGTTTCAATCCAGTTTTCATATAATGATTTTTGATCTACTTTCTCATAAAATTTTGTTTCAAATTTTTTTATTAACTGCTTAAAGTCATCAAAATAATAATTATAAGTTTCTCTTTTTATTAATCTCCAAACATCTTCAATTGGATTTAGATCTGGAGAATATGGTGGTAAATATATTAGTTTGATATTTAATATTTCACAGGCAAATTCTACAATTTTCGCATGATGTACTCTATAATTATCGAGTACTATGTTTAATTTCTTTTCTTTGTTTGTTAATTTCTTAATTAGACTTTTTTTTAGATTTTTTATAAAGTTTTGTTGTTTGTGTACTCTTATTTTTCTTTCATTATTTTCATTTTCTTTTTGGCAAACTTTTATGATTGATTCTATTGTTTTTTGTTTATTTAAATCAGAATATAATTTTTCATTAATTTTTTCATTGAGTTCATATTCTGACAATCCATTTTTTGATATTTGTTGTTGTATATATTCATTTGTTATGTTAGGATTTTTTAATACTTTATTTAACTCTTTTATTAGTTTTTTATTGTTTGTTAGTGTTATTCTATAGTTTATTAGAAATTTGATAAAATCTAATGAATTATTAGTTTTATGGAATTTTAGAAAGGATGGGCAGTTAATTCCTTGTATTCCTGTTGCAGTTATTTTAGCTCTTGTTGGCTCTTTTATTAATATATTTTTTTGCTCGGGTGAATAAAGTGTTCTTGATACATTTGGAACATTTTGACAAGCAGTTTGGTCTAAAAAAACTAGATATTCTCTATTTATATCTATGTTTTCTGTGTTTTTTTTAACTGTTTTTCTGCATCTTTTGGTTTTTTAGAGTATTTTATAAAGGGTTTACCATAATTAAATCCTAATTTTTGTCTTACAATAACCCAAACTTGTTTTTCACTATATAAAACATTAAATTCATCATTAATCCATTTTCTAATCATTTTAAGTGTTAAATTATCTTCAGAATCAAGAATATGTTGATTTAATTTTTCCATTTCTTCTTCTGTTAATTCAGATTTACGACCACAATTAGAATAATTTGAGAATAATCCTTCAAATCCTTTATCATTATAAGAATTTAACCATCTACCGCCTGTGGCACGATTTATACCCAAAACTTCAGAAGCTTCTTTAATAGAATAATCTTTATAAAGCATATTAATAAATAAAAGACGACGATAAACAATATAATATTGTTTATATTCTTTTAACAACTCATTTAATTTATCTTCACTTAAATGTTCCTCTATATGATATTTTCTTCCAGTAGACATAATATCATATATGTCTTTTATTAGTTATAAACTTTTGGTAAAAAACTATAGAATCATAATTAATATAATGTAAAATAGCCTTGTTTAAATTAAATGGTTGGAG
>JABUVA010000013.1 GCA_021442885.1 Methanobrevibacter sp.
TCGGTTTTTTAATCATAGCTTAAAAATAAGGGTCTAAAATAATAGCTATGAGAATTTTGGATTTATATATTCATAAACTTCTTCAGTGGATGTTTTAACACCTAGTTTTTTATATTCGTGTACAAGTGTTTTTACATCTCTTTCAAAGAGTTCTTTTGCAATTGGGTTATCTAGAACTACTGATTGTGAAACATCGATTATTACTGGTTTTTCTTCATGGTTTAATATGTTAAAATTAGATAAATCACCATGTACTAGCTTTGCTTCATTTACAAATAGCTTTAATTCTACTAGTAATTGATTAAAAAAGTTTTCTGGATTTTCGGGTCTTTGATCTTTTACAGTATTTGATGGTCTTCCCTCTTCATCACCAATAAATTCCATTATAAGAACATTGTTTGAATGTGTTATTGGTTTTGGAACTGTTACTCCTGCTTTATATAGTCTTGTTAGGTTTTTAAGTTCCTTACTAACCCAGTTGTATATTACTTGTCTTTTGTTTTTTGTTTTTACATTGAATCTTGGATCTCCATCAATGTAGTAGTTCATTTTTTTAAAATCAGAAGTAGCTATTCTATATACTTTCACTGCTACTATAGTGTTATTTTTCCTAATGCCTTTTAGGACATTTGCTTCTTTACCTGTACTTATTGCTCCGTTAAGTACATCTATGTATCCTTGATTAGCTAGTTTGTATAGGGTTTCTAATGTTGTTTTATCAAATATTTCGCTTCCTACTTTCCTATCTGAACTATCTTTTTTTTGTTTTTGTTCAGCCATATCTTGGATTTTCTTATCTGCTTTAGCTATTTTAGGATCCATTTAAATCATTTTTATAAAAAAAGAAAAAAGGTTTACATTTTTAAGTATCCTTTTCTTTCAAGCCAGTTGGATTCTGTTTTTGTGTATCTCCATATTACATCTGCTTTTTCATCAGTTTGGAAATCCCATGGTTTTACAAGAATCACGTCTCCTTCACGAATCCAGATACGTTTTTTCATTTTTCCAGGTATTCTAGTCATTCTTATGTTTCCATCGGCACATCTGACTTTTAGTTTTCCATGTCCCATGATTTGTTCAACTACTCCTGGTATTTCTCCTTTTTTAGGTGTTCTTACTCTTCTATATTCTTGTTGGTTTTTATCTGGTTTTGACAAATACTCTCCCCCATTTTATATAAAATAACATTTGTTAAAAAAATATTATAATTAATGTATATTTTTTTATTTTATTATATATTAATATGTTGTGATGTAGCTTGATATTAGAAATATTTAAAATAATTGTTTTATATATTATATCTTAAGTAATGGGTTGATGTATGTGGGAACAGAATTTTTAAAGATTAAGGAATCTGAAGATGCAATTGATATTATTCAGAATTTATTTGATAAGTATTATTCACCAGAAAGTGAAGAAATACCAGTAGCTGATGCATATGGTAGAGTACTTTTTTGTGATGTTCTAAGCCAAATGGATTTTCCTCCATTTGACAAGGCATTAAAAGATGGTTTTGCTGTTAAAGCTGAAGATACATTTGGTGCAAATGATGAAATTCCTAATAGTTTAGAGGTAATTGATTTTCTTGAAGCAGGTTCTACAACAGAAAAAATAGTTGAAAATGGAAAAACTATTGAAATAAGTACAGGAGCAGCTATGCCTCAAGGTGCAGATGCAGTTGTAATGGTTGAATACTGTGATAAAAAAGGAGATTCAGTAGATATTCTAAAAAGTGCAACACCTACCTTAGATGTAGCTAAAAAAGGATCAGATATTGAAAAAGGAAAACTTTTAATGGAAAAAGGATCACTACTAACACCAGGTAAAATTGGAGTATTACTTTCACAAGGATTTGAAACAGTTAAAGTATTTAAAAAACCTTCTCTTGGAGTTATATCAACTGGAAATGAAATTGTAACTCAAGATATGGAATTAACATATGGTAAAATATTTGATGTAAATGGAAATATGATAAAAAACGATGCAATATCCTGTGGAGCTAATGGAGAATTTTTAGGAATTGTAAAAGATGATTATAATCAATTAAAAACAAAAATACAAGAATCATTAAATAAAGTAGATATTCTAATTTGTTCAGGAGGAACATCAGCAGGACTTGGAGATGTAGTAAAACATGTACTTGATGAATTAGGACAAGTCTACATTCATGGAATCTCAGTTCAACCAGGAAAACCAACAATTGTTGGTGTTGTAGATGGTAAAATTATTATAGGTCTTCCAGGTAATCCAGTATCAGCACTAATGATATTTAATGTATTTGTAGCTCCAGCTATTACTAAACTATCAGGAATTAATTATGATTTTGCAAAAAACACAACTAAAGGAATACTACAAAAAAGAATACACTCACCAGTAGGAAGAATGCAATACCAACTAGTTAAAATAGATGGAGATAAAATTTACCCAATATTTAAAGATTCAGGAGCAATATTCTCACTATCAACAGCTGATGGATATGTAAAAGTATTAAAATCAGTTGAACTTATTGACAAAGGAGAAGAATTAGAAGTATTTTTATTTAATAAATTAATATAACCAGGAGAATTGTAAAATGGAAATTCAAGAAAAACACATACCAGATAATAAATTAGCTATAATAAATTACAAAGGACCAATTGAAGATATGGATGTTCTACTAGCAAAACTAATGGGATGGATTGAAGAAGAAGAAATAACAGTAGAAGGACAACCATTTATCATATACTACTCACCAAGACATGAAGTTGGAAATGGTGAAGACGTTGTCTATGATGTTGGAATAGTCCTAGGAGAAGATGAAGACCCAGATAAAACAGAATTAATAAGAATAGTTGATTTATTTGAACATAATGTACTAGCAGGTATTCATAAAGGACCTACGGATTCAATAATGGATACTTATGAAAAAATCGTTAATTATGCAACTAGTAATAGCTATGATATTATAGGTTCTCCAACAGAAGTTTTAATTAAAAGTAAATATAATGAAGATAATAAAGATAATTATATAACAGAAATTAGAGTTCCTATTATTAAAATTTAAAAATTTTTCCCAGGTGTTTAGATGTTTGGTAAAAAAACAGACTTTGATAGAAAAGTAAAAGAGTTATCTAAGAAAAATGATATAGAAACCTTTAAACAAATTAGAGGTTTTGATATTTCATTGAAAAAAATCGACTTTCAAATGGAGCGTTTATCAAAAGAGAAAATTAAAGATTTTGAAATTAATAAAGAACCACTTTCTAATTATTTAGAAATGGGAAGTAAAGATCCTTTTGTAGATAAAATGAGGGAGAGATTAGATAAGTTATAATCTCCTTATCATTTATATTTTTCAACTATTTCTTTAAAGGAATCTGCAATATAATCCCTTTGATTTTTACTCATTCCATAGGTACTACATTTAAACCATTCAGTTTGCCCTCTTTTTATACCTACTATATTTCTATTTTTAAGCTCTTCATAAAGATAAAATCCTTTTCTTGAATGATTTTTACCAATTTCATGTAAAACTGGAGTATCAAATCTTACAAGGTCATGATTAGTTGGCCTAACACCTACTTGTTCTATTCCATCAATTTCTGTAAGTTTATCTACAAAATCACGACTTAATTTAACTTCCTCATCCCATTTATTTACTCTTTCAACAACTTTTGGAAGAGAAGCCATTAAAGTAGCTATTGGTGTGCCTCTTGAAGTACATCCAAGTAATTCCACTTCCTTTTTTTCATGTCTAGGTGAACGTTTAAGCATATCTTCAGCATGTTCATCTTTTATTGCAAGAACACCAATAGGTCCTGATGCAGCCATACTTTTATGTCCACTTCCAACAACAAAATCTAAATCCCATTTATTTGTTTTAATAGGCATTCTACCCATTCCATAAGCAGAATTTAAAAGTGAAACAACTCCTAGGTCTTTACAGATTTTACCAAATTTTTTAGCATCAGTTACATTACCATAATCACCATCAACATGTGTTAAAAGAGCTAACTTGATTTCTCCAACATCATCAATAGCATTTTCTAAGGTTTCTCTGTATTTATCCATAGTAATTTCATGTTTAGAATCTCCAGAATCAGGAACTTCAATAATATTTACTCTTGCACGTTCTGCAGCTAAATGGCTTGTGTAATGTGCATTTCCATCTACTACAATTGTATCTCCAGGTTCACATATTTTATTAATTACTATGTATTTACTTTCTCTAGCTCCATGTGTTGTTCTAACAATATCAGCATCAATAAATTTAGCTAAATCATCAAGAAAACCATTAATTGAAGGTTTATTAACTTGATCTAACCTACCTTCACAGTAATCACAGACACTATATCCATCACCAAATTCATATAAAGCCCGTCTAGCTTCGGGTGTTAGCATTCCAGCTCTTTGAAGAGGATTTAAGTTTAAATTTTCTCGTTCTACATGTCTTGTTAAATTATAATCAGAACACTCCATTTTAACACCTAATTTTCACCAATAACTCGTAAATCATGAACTAATATTTTAGGAATAACATATGATCCATATTGTTTTATTTCAGAATCAATTTTTTGACAGTTTTTAATTAACTCAAAAATATTTCCAGATATCATAGATTTTTTAATAGGTTTTGTTATCTCACCATTTTCAATTTTAAATGTATTATTTGCTTCTACTGAAAAGTCACCAGTAATTGGATTTGCAGTATGAGCTCCTAAAACATTTGATACAAAAACACCATTTTTAATTTCATCTAGCTTAACACTTTCTTTAAAATCAAATATTAAATTTGTTGGACCAACAGATGGTGTTGTTGTAAATCCTCTTATTGCATTTGAAGTACTTTTCGTATTTGCTTTATTTGCATTTTCAATATCATATAAAAATGAGTTTAAAACCCCATTTTCAACAAGAACAGTTTCTTTACTTACAGTTCCTTCACCATCAAAAGGAGCGGATCCTAGAAGGCCAGCTCTAGTAGCATCATCGATTATTGACAATTTTGAATCTGTGATTTCTGTACCTTCTTTTCCTTTAAGTAGTGATCTTCCACGTTCTACGTTTTCAGATGAGAAAGCTTGAATAAAAGTTGATAAAAGGCCTATAGCTGCATGATAATCTAAAACAACATTATAATCATTAGTTTCTACATTTACTCCACCTAATGAATTTAATGCACGGTTTGAAACTTCTCTACTTAATTTATCTCCGTCTAGGTCTTTATAATTACATGAACTTATAGAATCATAAGCTGTTGAAATATCTCCGTCTTTAATTACATTTACAGATAGTCCAGAACCAAAACCAGTTTCTATTGCGCTTAAATTCACCCCATTTGAATTTAATACTGTAGTTTCAACTTCTACTCCTGAAAAACTTGATGATGTAACTTCACATCCTAAACTTTCTGTTATTTCAATAATATTATTTAAAAAATCAATTGTATCATTTAAATCTAAATTTTTATAAGATTTATCGTAAATATCTTTAACTTCAATTTTTTTCTCAGGTATTGCAAATGATATGTTTTCATTTTTTTTATTTAATTTAGTGTTTGATAAAGCCTGCTCTGTAGTTTCTTTAATTTTTGAAAAATCAGAAGTATATGCAAAACCCACTTTACTATCCTTAATTACTCTAATACCAATACCTTCATCAATTTCTTCTTTAGCAAAGTTTAATTTATTCTTTTCAGATTCAAGATCAATAGATTTTTCTTGAATCATGAAAATCTCATATTCTTCAGCTATTGAGCTTACTTCACCTTTAACATCATCTGCAATATCACTTAACATTTATTCAGCTCCAATAACAAATTTCTCAATAGCTTCTTTAACACCATCTCCAAATGGTTTTTCACAAACATAATCACTTTTTTCTTTAAGTTCCTCTTCAGCATTACCAACAGCAACTTTAAGTCCAGCTTCTTTTAAAAAGTCTATATCATTTGGACTGTCTCCAATTGCCATTACATTATTAATATCAATTCCAGTTTTTTCACATAGAATAGCTAAAGATGAACCTTTATTTACTCTTTTATCTGTTATATGAATAGCAAATCCACTATCATAAATTTCGATTTTATCTAAATCTTCAAATCCTGCTAAAGCTCCTTCAATAACTTCTATTGGAATAAGTTTATAATAAACAATTTCTGTTTCTCTATAATTGTTATCATCAGAGCTGATTTTTTCAAGTTTAGGACCTATTTTTTCAAGTAAATATTCATTAGCTTTATTTACATATTCTTTATCAGTCAATACCTCTACTCTGTTGTTATTTAATCCTTCTTTAAAAATAACTCCTCCATTTTCACTAACAACGCCTCCACTTGAACCTAATAGTGTTGCTGTTGCATATCCATATGTTACAAGGTTTCCAGTTACAATTATTGTAGGTATTCCAAGTTTTTCAGCTTCTCTAATTGACTCCATAGCTGAATTACAAAGTCTTCTTTTATCATCTGTTATGGTTCCGTCTATATCTACTGCAATAGCTTCAATTTTCATTTATATCACCTTTTTGCATATCTATGTGCAATATTACATGTTCCTTCTTTACTTACCATACATGCTCCTATTGGGTGTAATGGATTGCATGTTTTTCCAAATAGTTTACAGTCTTCAGGTCTTGCCATTCCTCTTAATATAGGTCCGCAAATACATCCTTTTGGTGCTTCAGTAACTTCTTTAACTTCAATATCATATTTTTCACGTGCATTAAAATCAGAAAACTCATCTTTAATTTCAAGTACAGAGTTTGGAATTTGTGGAAAACCTCTCCATTCTCTACTTTCTATTTTAAATACTTGTTCAATCATATCTTGAGCAATTACATTTCCTTCTTCACGAACTGCACGATTATATTCATTTTCCATTTTTGGTTCATCATATTTAATTTGCCTTAGAATCATATAAACAGACATTAAAATATCTAATGGATTAAAACCAGCTACTGATTGAGGAATATGGTATTTATCTGAAAAATAATCAAATGGTTTTGTTCCAATAATTGTACAAACATGTCCGGGTTCTATTAATGCATCTACATTTGTCTGACCTGAATTTATCAAGAAATCAATTGCAGGAGGTATTAATCTGTGGCATGAGAGTATAGAAAAGTTTTCAGGAGGTTTTGATAATAATTCTGCTGCTGTTGTTGGAGCTGTTGTTTCAAAACCTGCAGCTATAAAAGCAACATCATTATCTTCTTTTTCTGCTATTTCAATAGCTTTATTAATTCCATATACTACTCTAACATCTCCTCCTTCTGCTTTTGCCTCTGCTAGTGATCCATTAGAACCTGGAACTCTTAACATGTCTCCAAAGGTAGTTATAGTAACTCCTTTATTGATTAGTTCAATTGCTTCATCAATTTCACGAGAAGGTACAACACAAACAGGACAACCAGGACCTGCAACTATTTCTACTTCATCTGGAAGGAGTGTTCTTATTCCATTTTCCATTATTGTATGTTCATGAGATCCACAAACATGCATTATTTTAACAGGAGTGGATATGTCTTCTATTTTCTTTATTAAAGTTTTTGAAAGATTTTTCATTATTTAACACCAAAAGTTTTTTAGTAAAACTTAATATTACATTAATTGTAATATATATTAAATGATTAATTAATATTTTTTTATTATTAGGGCGGATATTTATGTTTATTAATAATAGAGTTTTAGCTATTATCTCGGCTAAGGAGGACTCAGAGGAAATTCCTCGTAAAAATTTACGTATATTAGGTGATAAACCTATTATTGCTCATACTATTGATACATTAAAGGAATCTGAGTATATAGATGATATTGTTGTTTTAACAGACGACATTAATATTTCAAGAATTTCTGAATTATTTGGTGTTAGTTCAGTTAGAAGTAGTAGTTGTGAAGCTTCTATAGAGCAGTGTATTTACGATGCAATGCTTCATAAAGAAAAGGCTGTTTTTGATGAATATGACATTGTCTTAATTATTAAACCTAATGCACCATTAATTTCAGTAGAATCTATTAATAATGTTATTGAAAAATTTGAAAACCATAGTGTTGATAGTGTTCTTTCAGTTAAAGAAGATACTAATTTAAGATGGAGTTTTGATGGTCAAAATAATAGATATTTCCCATTATTTTCTGAAAGAGTTAATGTAAAAGATTTACTTCCTCAATTCTCTGAAACTGGAACAATTGTAGCTACACGTCGTAGATTTGTTAATGGTGAAGGCAACCTTGGTTTAAATATAGATTTAATTGAGTTGTCTAAAAAAGAAAGTATGATTATTGAAACTTTTGAAGATTTATGGCTTGCTGAGAGATACTTAGATAAAAAGAGAATTGTTATTGTAGTTAATGCTTTTGAAAGTATTGGTTTAGGTCATGTAAGGAGATGTCTTGCAATAGCTTCAAAATTAATTGTTCATGACGTTATTTTTGTGTCTAACCGTAATTATCCTTTAGGAATTGAAGCTATTAAAGATCAGAATTATCCTTGTTTTACTTATGGTAACTCTAATGAAATATTTGATGTTATTGATAAAATTAATCCCGATTTAATTATTAATGATATTTTAGACACTAGTTTAGAGTATGTTTCAACTTTAACTGATAAAAATTATTTTGTTGTGAATTTTGAAGATTTAGGTCCAGGAATAGAAGCAGCAAATCTTGTTTTTAATTCATTATCTGATTATGGTATTGATCTTCCAAATGTTTATACTGGATATAAATACTATATTTTAGAAGATGAATTTTATTTCCAACCACATAAAACAATCCAAAGAGATGTTCACAATGTTTTAATATTGTTTTTAGGAAATGATCCAAATAATCTAACTGAAAGAACTTTACAAGCTTTATTGAATTCTGGATTTTCTGGACGTATTGATATTTTGTTAGGAATTGGATATCCTAATAAAAGTGATTTAATTGAAAAATATGAAATCTATAGTCATGTTGCTATATATGATGAAGTTAGAAGTATTAATGAATTAATATTTAAATCAGATATTGTATTTACTTCAGCAGGTAGAACAACTTATGAGGCTTGTTCTATGGGAGTCCCATGTATCTGTATCTGTCAGGATAATCGTGAATTAACTAATTCTTTTGTTAATGACCAAAATGGTTTTATAAATCTTGGTTTAGCAGAAAATGTTAGTGAAGAAGACATTATTAATAATTTCATTTATTTACTTGAAAATTATGAACGTAGACAAAATATAAGTCAAAGAATGCTTAGTTTTGATTTAAGAGATGGTTTTAATAATGTTTGGAATATAATTAAGAAGAATTATTCTGATTTTGAAGAATTCTAAATTCTTCTCTTTTTTTTTAATAAATTTAGCTATTTTCTTTAATCATTTCATTTATTTTTTCTCTTAATTTTTCACTTTCTAATTTTTGATNATTAATTTTCACTTTTTATCAAAAAAATTTTATAAACACAATTTAATTATATTTTAATTTTCATCGTAAAAATACTCAATTTTGCTTTAGAATAATAAAGAAAACTTTATTAATGTGTGGGTGTATAATATTATTATGGAAAGCCTTCTATAAGGCAAATGTATTGTTATATCATATGAAAATAATTATTTAACATTATTTTAATAATTAAAATGAAATAAACTTAGTATTATTAATTTAAGGTTATTATATGTTCATATGAAATAATTAAACACTGGCTGTTGGAAAAAACTGAAATATATTCGTAAATAAGGCGAGTATAATGTTTGATAAAGTTCTTATAGTTGACAAAGATTTAATTGAAGCTTTAGAATTAACAAATAGTCTAGAAGAATTAGGATATGAAGTTCTTGATGTTGTAGAAAGTGGAAAATTAGCTATGCAATATATTCTTGATATAAGGCCTGATTTTGTTGTTTTGAATATTGATCAAAACGATATTAGTATGATAGAATCGGCTGTAAACATGATTAAATCTTCAATTCCTATTGTCTATTGTGTTAAATAAAATAATTAGCTATAATCTAATAAATTTAATAATGCAGATAATTTTCCATATATGTTACTATTTTTTCAATGATTAAAAGTAAAAAAATAATGTTTTAGCTATTTAAATTACTTTTTAGTTAAATTATGGGGATTATAAAAGAAATTTAAAATTAAATAAATAAAATTAGGATTCATCCATACAATCAGCTGCAAATTTACTAAGTAGTACAGCACATTTGTCAATTGTTTCTGAATCTAATTTTACAGAGCCATATTTAATTTTATGTATTAGTTCATCTATAAATAAATCCTCATCAGTTAAAGGCATATTTATAACAACTACATTTTCATTAACAAAACCTACTAATGGTTCTACAAAGCAATTAACTATGTTATTTTCATTTAAGAAATTAATTAAATTTTCACCAAGTTGTAGTGATGTTTGTTTAATTTTATTGTCTTTTGGGAATTTGGACTGTTTTGTAGTATATTTGAATGGTTTTGAGCTATTTGTATTTATGATTTGTTCTATTCTTTCCTCATCTTTTTCTTCTGCAATTAAATTGTTATCTAGTGTTGTTCCAGATTTTGGTGAGTATTTTTTAGAAATTATTTCATAGATTCCACTTGGACCGATAACTAAATGGTTTATTCCTTTTTTAGAACCTGGGACTCTTACATCATAAAATACATAGTATTCTTCAGGAAGTGATAATAATTTGTCTCTGATGATTTTGGTTCTTTTTTTAACTTCAACTTCATCTTTTCCTCGATAAAGTCCATATGCGATTAGAATAACGCCAACAATCAAAGTAATAATTCCAATTCCACTACCTACGAGTATTATCTCAGCAATACTTGCAATAATAAGAATAGCACCGATTATAATTAAGAGACTTTTAGTACTTGTAAGGGCGCTTGTTTCTTGTGCTATTGATTCTTTAAATTCTAATTTGGATTGTAATTTATTTAAACTATCTAAATCTGTAAATTTCCTTAATGCTCCATTTCTAACTTCATCAGTCTCTTCAATTCCATAATATCTACTTACATTTTTATAAAACTTATTAATTAGATATTTTCTTAAAACATCATAATCATTAGTTTTAGGGAGCATAAATTCTTTTTCAAATTTTTTACGTGTAGATTTTGGAATTACAGTTTTTGCTGTTTTTATATTTTCAGCTTGTTTATTAAGATTTTCTTCTTTTTGTTCTTGATTTAAATTTTCATCAAGTCGGCTTTCTGAGAAGAAACTTCCTATTTTCCCTGATAGTGATTTACCATAATTGGATTTTTGAGCATTACCTTCTATTTGTCCTTTTTGCCCTGCTGATTGTTTAACTTCTCTTTGGTTCTTATTTTTTTGATTTTCTTTATCTGCAATGATTTTATCAATATCTTCATTTAGATATTCATCTACATATCTTAAAGATCCTCCACAACTTTCACATTCATAATTTAATATGTTGTCTGATGGACGGAGTGCATATTTCAATCCACAGTCAACACAGTAAGTTATATTGGAATTTTGTGGGGTGGTTGCAGTATTATCAATTTTAGGAGTTGAACCATCACATAATTCTAATTCTCCTGTGCAAGAAGTACATTCATAGGTACTAATATCATCAGTATCCTCAAGCCGATATTTTGCACCACATTTCTTACAACACACAACTTTCATATTAATCCCAATAATTTATTTGTAATATATATTTATTTTATTGGGTTAATATTATATAACTTTTTATTTTAATTGATATTTTAAAGCAATTTCATATTTTTTTTTAAAAATTGTATTTAAATTATAATAATGAACCAACAACAAATGCAACAAAAGCAATTAACATTCCTATTTTTAAATATTTTGATACTTTATGGCAGTTCTCAGGGGTCTGGCTTTTTAATATTAAAATAGCAGAATATAAGAATATTATGACAGATATTATAATGATTATAAGATAATAAATTGAAAATATGTTGTTTATGTAAAGTATTGGACAAAGAGCACAGGTTATAACAATCAATATAGCTGTTATGATTGCAGAAGGTTTCTCACCGTAGAGTATTGGAAATGTTCTAGCTCCTTCTATTTTATCTCCCTCCATATCCTCAATATCTTTTGTTATTTCACGTGCAATAGTCATTAAACATGCGAAAAATCCTAAGTAATATCCAACGGTGATGATGTGGGGGTTATTTAATGTATATCCACCATATATGAAGCTTAAACCTGTTATAAAACCTACAATAAAATTTCCAATTAGAGGGGTTGATTTAAATATTTTTGCATATAAATAAAGGACAATTAGTGCAAATATTACAATTATAAGTGTAATTAGGTTTTTTGTAATAAGATAGTTAATCATTTGTACTATTATTGCTCCTGCAAATAATAAGTAAGCATAATTTCGCCCACCATTTCGTGATATTCTTCCTGAAGGCAATACTCTATTTGGACGATTTACACAATCAATTTCATAATCAAAGTAATCATTTATAACATTACCTGCACTTATTGCAAAAAATACTACAATTATAGCTAAAACAACTGGTATTGTAAATTGTAAATCAATTATTGCTAAAAGAATAATAGATAATAAAGCCATTAATACATTTCCAGGTCTTATAATTTCTATATATGGGTTCATTTTTTACTTCCTTTAATTTTTAATTAGGTTTCTCATATCATTATTAATTATATTATTTCATATATTATAAAGTAACTTTTATTAACTTTTATAAACAAATATTTTTATGATTTAAATATAATTCTTATACATATTTAGTGGGTGTTAAATTGAATAAAATAAAAATAGCTATTGTGGGCATGGGAAACTGTGCAAGCTCATTAATTCAAGGAATACATTATTATGAGGATAATAATTCTAAAGAAGCTATAGGTCTAATGCATTGGGATATTGGTGGATATACTCCAAATGATATTGAAGTAGTAGCTGCTTTTGATGTTGATAAAAGAAAAGTAGGTAAAAGTATTGATGAGGCTATTTTTGCTAAGCCTAACTGCACAACTGTTTTTCAAGAAGATATTCCAAATTATGATGTAGAAGTTAAAATGGGGCATGTTTTAGATGGTGTTGCAGATCATATGTCTAACTATGATGAAGATTATACATTTGTTGTAAGCAAGCAAGAACCTGTAGATGTTGTTAAAGAACTTAAAGATAGTGGTGCTGAAATTCTTGTAAATTATCTTCCTGTTGGTTCTGAAAAAGCAGCTAGATTTTATGCAGAATGTGCATTAGATGCAGGAATAGCTTATATTAATTGTATGCCTGTTTTTATTGTTAGTGATCCAGAATGGGATGCTAAATTCAAAGAAAAAGGAATCCCTATTGTAGGGGATGATATTAAAGCACAAATTGGAGCTACTATCACTCATAGAACATTAGCTAATTTATTTAAAGATAGGGGAGTTAAACTTGATAGAACTTATCAAATTAACACTGGTGGAAACACTGATTTTTTAAACATGCTTAATAGAGATAGATTAGATTCTAAAAAAGTATCTAAAACAGAAGCAGTTCAATCTGTTCTAGATGAGAGAATGGATGATAGAGATATTCATATTGGGCCAAGTGATTATGTTCCATGGCAAGAAGATAATAAATTATGCTTCTTAAGAATGGAAGGACGTACATTTGGTGATGTTCCAATGAACATAGAACTTAGGTTAAGTGTTGAAGACTCTCCAAACTCTGCAGGTTGTGTTATTGATGCAATTAGATGTTGTAAATTAGGTCTTGAAAGAGGAATTGGGGGACAGTTGACTTCAATTTCAGCATATACTATGAAACATCCACCTATTCAATTTAATGACGATGAAGCTTATGAAAATGTTGAACGATTTATTGAAGGAGAATTAGAAAGATAAAATATTTTAATATCATATTAACATATATTAATATATCTGTTATTTTAATGTAATAACTTTCTTTATTTTTTAATAAAATTAATGAGAGGTGTAATTTATGAAAAAAGTTAAATTTACTGAAACAGCCCTTAGAGATGCACACCAATCTCTCTTAGCTACTAGAATGAGGACTCGTGATATGGTTCCAATAGCTGAGGAACTAGATAATGTGGGCTATTATTCAATTGAAGCATGGGGCGGAGCTACATTTGATACATGTATTAGATATTTAAATGAAGACCCATGGGATAGATTAAGACAATTAAAATCTGAAATAACAAAAACTCCAATTCAAATGCTTATAAGAGGTCAGAATCTTGTAGGATATAAGCATTATCCTGATGATATTGTAACAAAGTTTGTTGAAAAATCATATGAAAACGGTGTAGATATATTTAGAATATTTGATGCTTTAAATGATATTCGTAATATGAAACAAAGTATTAAAGCTGCTAAAAATGCAGGTGCTCAAGTACAAGGTACTATTAGTTACACAATAAGTCCTGTTCATAGTTTAGATGACTTTGTAGAACTTGCAAAAGAACTTGAAGCATTAGATTGTGATTCAGTAGCTATTAAAGATATGGCTGGATTACTAAAACCTGCTGATGCATATGATTTAGTTTCAAGATTAAAAGAAGAAACGGACTTGCTCGTTGATTTACACTGTCATTGTACTAGTGGAATGACTCCTATTAGTTATTATGCTGCTTGTCAAGCTGGTGTTGATATTTTAGACACTGCAATATCTCCAATTTCATGGGGAACAAGTCAACCTCCAACAGAAAGTATGGTTGCAGCACTACAAGGAACTCCTTATGATACAGGTATAGATTTAAGTCTTTTAAATCAGATTAAACAATATTTCGATAAAATTAGAGAGAAATATTTATCATTACTTGATCCAATATCTGAAAAAATTGATACTGATGTTTTATTATATCAAATTCCTGGTGGAATGCTTTCAAATTTAATTTCACAACTTAAAGAACAAAATGCTCTTGATAGATATAAAGATGTATTAGAAGAAATGCCTCGTGTAAGAGAAGATATGGGATATCCTCCTCTTGTAACTCCAACAAGCCAAATTGTAGGTATACAAGCTGTAATGAATATTCTTGGTGGAGAAAGGTATAAAACAGTTTCTAATGAAGTTAAAGAGTATATGAAAGGAAATTATGGAAAACCACCAGCTGATGTTAATAAAAAAATTGCAGAAAAAATCATTGGTGATGAAGAAGTTATTACTTGCAGACCTGCTGATTTACTTGAACCTGAATTTGATAAATACAAAACTGAAGGTACAGAAGCAGGATTTATCAAAAGTGATGAAGATGTTTTAACTTATGCATTATATCCAGCTATTGCACCTAAATTCTTAAAAGGTGAAGGAACAGAAGAAGAACTTAAAGCTGTTACCATTCCAGAAGAAGGTAATGAAATAGCTATTCCAACTCAATATAATGTTGAAGTTGACGGGGATTTATATGAAGTTAAAATAATGCCTACTGGTTTTATGGAGATTGAAGAAACTGATGATAAAACATTTGAACCAGTTGAAGGTGGAGTTTACTCTTCAATGCAAGGAATGGTTATTAAATTAACTGTTAATGTTGGCGACAGAGTTACTGAAGGTTCTACAATAGCTGTTATTGAAGCTATGAAAATGGAAAACGATGTTCAATCTGAAGTAGATGGTATTGTTAAAGATATTTTCGTAGAACCTGGTGATGCTGTAAGTGCTGGAGATATTTTAATGGTTATTGAATAAATGACCATTTACCTCTCATTTTTTTTAAATCTTTTAGAAAAAGTTTAGTTAGTGTATTTTGTTTTGTCTTTAATTTTTGCTTTTTTAAATGCTCTTTTACGTCGCATACAGGATTCACAAACACCACAATGATCATCTTCACCTAAATAACAAGAATAACTTAAATCCATAGGTGCATTTACTTTTTGACCTAATTTTACAATTTCATCTTTATCTAAATCAATTGCAGGTGCTTTAACTTCAATATTGTCTGGAGAACCGACTTTAATAAGTTTATTAAAACTTTCTAAAAATTCTTTAGAATTATCTGGAAAAGTATTGGCTTCTTCTTTATCCCAACCAACAATTATGATTTCAGCATTAATACTTTCTGCAAATGATATTGCAATAGCTGTAAAAACAGTATTTCTTCCAGGAACCCAAACACTACCTGCAGTTTCCCTACAAACTTCTAAATCATCTAACTCATTTTCATTAAGTTCAGGAATATCATTATTACTTGTTAATGAGGAATCACTAATTTTACCTAACCATTTTAGGTCAATTACTGTATGTTCAAAGCCCATCTTATTACAAATTTCTTTTGAAGCTTTTATTTCTCTTTCAACACTTTTTTGACCATAATCAAAGGTTATAGCATGGATATCATAATCATTAGCATAAACAGAAGTTGCAACAGTACAATCAAGACCTCCAGATAAAACAGAAATTGCTTTTTTACCCATTATACTCACCAATTTTATTAATAATATCTTTTAAAGGTATTTTTGTTTCAATAGCTATTCTTTTTGCATCTTCAAATTCTATTCTACTTGAAATTATCTCACCATTAACAAAACCTATTTTATATGTTACTTCAAAGGTTTTACCAGCAACTTCAACTTCTTTTTTAATAAATTCTCTTTTAGAAAGGCCTCTATGTAAATTAGGTATTATTCTTATTCCTAATGTTCCAACTTCTCTAAAAATAACATCAACAAGATGATTTGTCAAGTCTTTAGTAGCTATTACTTTTAAAATATGTCCTGGACGATTCTTTTTCATTATTATAGGTATTAAAGAAACATCTCTAGCACCTTCACTTAAAAGTAAGTCAAATAAATAACCTAATTGTTCTCCTGTTAAATGATCAATATTAGTTTCAATTACATCTACTTCATCATATAATTCTAATTCTTTTGTGCGAATAACTCTTAAAACATTTGGAAAATCAAAATCTTTCTTACCAGCACCATAACCAACTTTCAATGGAGATATATGTGGTGTAAATTTATTAATCTCATCTACAAGCTCCATATAAATAGCACAACCAGTTGGTGTTGCAAGTTCACTATTAACAGGACCTCCAACATATTCACTACCTTTCAATATTTCCACAACTGCAGGTGCAGGAACAGGAAGTATTCCATGAGTAGTTTTAACTCTTCCACCACCAACAGCTATTGGAAGACCAATAATCTTCTCCTGATTAAGATTTAATAAATAATAAGCACTTACAGCTCCAATAACATCAGCAACAGCATCACTTTGACCAACTTCATGGAAATGGACGTTATCTAATGTAGTTCCATGAACCTTTGCTTCACTAATCCCAATTCTTCTAAAAATATTAACTGAAGTTTCCTTAATTTTATCATCTAACTCTAAATTATTTATTTTAGATATAAATTCATTAAATTTTAATGTTTTTCCTTTATCTATTATTTTAACATTACAATATGTTGATGCAATTCCATTTTTATTTATTTTTTCAAAAGAAACTTCAACCTCACCAAATTCATTAGCTGTTTTTTCCATGATTTCCTTTATTTTATGCTCATCGGCGCCTAAATCAACAAAAGCACCAATAATCATGTTTCCAGCTATTCCGGCACTTTGAGGATCAATAATAATTGTCATAGTATAATCTTTCCATTTTTTNTTTTTTAATCTAATGAATATTTTGTTTTTAATAATATTTAATAAATTATATTATAAAAACAAGTTTAAACAATTAAAAAGTTATGTTCTAAGATAATGTACTTAAATAGTAATCATCAGATTTTTCTAATTAATCCTATATATAATGAAGTATAAATTATTCATATTAATTTTTATGGAATGGTTTTTTATGAGTAAGTCTACATTAAATATTATCGAAAAGGATAAAGGTATTTCTATTAATAATCCTGATTTCTTTTTAGCCTTCAGTGATTTTTTAGTAAGTGATGGTATTGACATTGTTGAAACTGTTGATATTATTAAAGGAGATTATGATTTTGAGAGTTTAGCTGAAAAAGCAGAGGCTTTTAATGATAATGAAGAATCATATATTGCAACTGACATTGAACAAATAGACTTTAATGTAAAAGAATATGGTGATATTGAATTATTCACATTTATTTGTAATGATGTGGAAATTGAAGATTTTACAGATAAATTAAAAGTAGCTAACTCTAAAAAAGGATTTTTCGATGCAGAAATTAATATTAGTAATGTTATTTATATCAATAAGGTTTTATCTCCAAAAACACTTTTAAAAATCTATAAATCAGTTGTTGTTGCTAAAACAGAGTATTTTGATAGTTTAAGTTTACCATTCCATATTAAAAACATTCTAAACAATAATGATTTTTTAGCAATACTAGCTAATGTTCCTCCAGATAGTTTTAATGAGGAGAATATTTTTGAAGATAGTGTTGATATTGTAAATAATGAATATGATGATGATTTTGATTTAGAGGAACTAATAAATGATATTGAAGATTATATTAAAATAGCTTGTGAAGATGCACTTAAAAAGGCTTCTTTAGATTTTGGTATTCTTGATTATTTAGTCTCTCAAGGTATTTTAATTGGGGATTTAGTAGATGCTGGAATGGCTCTTCTTGTTGGTGTTGAAGAGAATGATGAAATTCGTGAAAAGCTTGAAAAACAAATTCTTAAATCTTTATCTGATATTAATGTTATTGCGTTAATTATGGCTGCTATTAGGACTGAAGAAGATTTCTCTGGTGGTAGGATTCGTGAAGTTGATGTAAGTGATGATCCTGCTTATCTTTATACTGATGAGGTTTTAGGATTAGCTATTTCGAATCAAATTGCAGGTACAAAAGCAACATTTAATTTTAAAAGATATGATGAAGCTAAACCTGGAATTATTGCAGAATTAGGGCCTATGGTAGATGATATATTTGCAGGTCTTATTGCAGGAGCTATGTCAAAAATATTTGAGGAATAAAAATGGATGATGACTACTTTAAAAATGATAAATTCTCACCTTTTAAATCAATTTTAGGTTTAATTACATTTTCAACTATTCTACCAATTAATGTTTATACTTCAATTGAGTATATGACAAAAATGACATGGTTTTGGCCATTTGTACATTTGTTCATTGGAATATTAGCAGCTATTGTTGCTTTTATTTGTCAGAATTTCATACATTTAAATCCTTTATTTACAGCTATTTTAACCTATGGATTTTTAATGATTATCACTGGATTTAACCATATTGATGGTGTTATGGATATGGCTGATGGTGTTATGGTTCATGGAGATTCTATAAAGAAGTTAAAGGTTATGAAAGACTCTATGGTTGGGGCTGGTGGAATAATGGCAGCTATTATCATTGCTTTAGTCACTATAGGTGGAATTTTCAATATTCTTGAATATAATTTTATTTATGGGATTATTATTTGTGAAATGGTAGCTAAATCTTCACTTTTAACTACTGCTTTAACATCAAAACCAATTGAGGGTATTGGTTCCTATTTTATTAATGCAACTTCTANGTTAATTATTTAATTTCAACTGTTATTGTAGCTATTATATGTTATTTATTAGGTGGATTTGTAGGAATTTTTGGATTAATTGGTGCAATAATTACAGGTCTAGTAATAAGTGTTATTGCTAAGAAAAACTTTGGTGTAGCTAATGGGGATGTTTTAGGAACATCTAATGAGGTCGGCAGAGCCGTTGCACTAATATTTATGATATTTATGTTATTTTATTAAGTGATTTTTATGAATGTTAATGTTTTAAGATTAGATCATAGATTAAGAAGAGATACTCGTATTACAACTCATGTTTGTTTAACAGCTAGAGCTTTTGGAGCAAGTAAGATATATCTAGCTGGTGAGAAGGATAAGAAATTAATGGATAATGTACGAGATATTGTTAGTCGTTGGGGAGGTAACTTCGAAGTTGATTATACAGACAGTCATATGAAGATTATTAGGGATTGGAAGGATAATGGTGGAAAAGTAGTCCATCTTACAATGTATGGTAGTCAGGCTCATGAAGTTGCTCCTGAAATTAGAGAAACAGGAGATGATATTTTAATTATTGTTGGTGGTTCTAAAGTTCCAACAGAGGTTTATAAAAATGCTGATTGGAATGTTTCTGTTACAACACAACCTCACTCTGAAGTATCATCTTTAGGTGTTTTTCAACATTTATTAATGGATGGAAAAGAGTTTGATTTAGAATTTGAAGACCCTGTTTTTGAGGTTATTCCAACAGCTCATGGTAAAAATGTTAATGTCCATAAGAAATAGCTAAAAAATCATCCAGTCTTTTAATTGCTTTTATTTTTTCATCTTTTTTTATTTTTGCATCTTCTACTGCATCTTTTATTGTATTAATTGAGTTATCGTACACTTCTCTATCAACAGGATATGGAAATCCATCTTTTCCTCCATGTGTAAAGCTATATTTAACTGGATCTTCCCAACTAGCTGGTTCTCCATATACTAAATCTGAGATTAGTGCTAGTGCTCTTATTTTTTTAGGTCCTATTCCTTGGAGCAATATTAAATCTTCATATTTTTCAGGTTGTATTTCCCATGCTGCTTTTAATACTTCAAATTCTTTATCTGATAAATCACTATCAAGTACTGGGTGATGAGAAGGCATTATAAAATCAGTTAAAAGCATTTGATTATCTTTTCTTTTAAAATATTGTCTTAAATGGTATGGGTTGTCATTTATTAAGTCAACACTTATTTTTTGAGCTTCTTTACTTTCTTTATCTGCCATATTTAATGTTTCTGGTGTTATTATGTCACAGGAGATTCCAGCATGAGGATCTTCTAAAAATTTTTTAAAACCTCCTCCCATCCAATGGTATCGTCTAGCATATTTTGTTTCTTCATTTAAACCTTGTTGGACTACTGCCCAATCTCCTTTTTCTGTTACAAAAAAGTTATGTTGGTATAAGGTGTATTCATCTTGAATACATGAATTATCAATTTTTGCTGTTAATTTACTTGTGTTTACCATATCTTCTATTAGTGAGTCTTTTAGATTAAAGACTTCTCCAGCATGACGAATTCCTGTTGGTGTTTTTCTAGATTTAGCTCCTTTTCCACCACTTAAATAAATGCCGTGTTTTTCACTATTTAATGAGTGTTTTAAAGCTCCTAATGTAGTTGTTGTAGTTCCTGAAGAATGCCAATCAAAACCTAATACACATGAAAATGCTTGAAACCAGTGGGGATTTGAAATTCTATTTAGAAATTCTTTTTGACTATATTCTTCAATTATAACTTCTACTATGGCTCCTGATAGTTCTATCATTCTTTTAAAAAGCCATTTTGGGGGATGGCCTCCGTGGAGTGGTAAATTAACTATCCCTTTTCTTTTCATATATTAATTTTTCATTTTTAAGTCTATTATATAAAATAGTAAGAGCATTTGAAATATAATATTTGAAATTGTTGAAATGTATTTATAAAGATATATTTCAATTATATGTTTTATTTTAAATCTATTTGTTTACTAATTAATTGAGCGTTTTTTAGTATAGTTTTGTCTTTCAGTTAATTGAGAATGAAAATAGTATTTGTATAATACTTCATTGTGCTGTTGATTTAATTATTATTTCAAAATTATTATTTGATTGTCTAATTTTTTTGTTCAGATATTTTTTTATAAATATGAACAGTTAAATTAATTGCTTAGGCATT
>JABUVA010000014.1:0-9313 GCA_021442885.1 Methanobrevibacter sp.
AATACTATAAAAAAATGATAATGACATAACTAATAACAATATCCAAGTTATTTATAGCTAATAATCTGGTGACATTACTAGTCAAACCTTTTAAAATTTGATATATTTTCATTTTTATTTTATCTATCTTATTGTCTATTCGTCTAAGAAAATATATTATATTTTAATTTTCCATTTAAAAAAGAAAAAAAGAGTTAAATGGATTTTGAAGCAGATAATCCTGCTAAATAGCCAGTTGAGAAGGCTATTTTAAGATTATAACCACCACTAGGACCTACTGGCTCTAAAATTTCACCAGCGAAATAAAGGCCTTCACAATCTAAATATTCCATGGTTTTTGAATCAATAGCTGAAGTTTTAATTCCACCAATAGTAACTTTACTTAAAGCTGAATTGAAACCTATTATTTCTAATTCTAATCCTTTAAGTGCATCTACTAGTTTTTTCTTATCTTCTTTTAATACATTACCTAGTTTTACTTCACCATCTATCTTTGTATGGTGTAGGAAAAATGGTATGAAACTGTTTGTTAAATGAAATTTTAAATAGTTTTTAAGAAGAACTCTTCCTTTAGCTTGGAAATCTTTAGTTAATTTAGATAATAGTTTCTCTTTATTAATATCTGGCATTAAATCAATAGCTATTTTAACATTATCTAATTCTACATTGTAATTTTCAAGTAAATCATAATCTAGGTCTTTTGAGATTTCATTACTAATATTTAAGATAGCAGGTCCTGAAAGTCCTTTGTGTGTGATTAAAACATCGTCTAAATAGCTTTTATCTTTATAGCTTACTTTAACATTGTAAAGGGTAATTCCTGCAATTTGTTCAAAATCATAATTAACAATTAATGGTGCAAGACCTAATTTTAATTTAGTTCTTTTACAATCAAGTATTTTAAACCCTGATCCACTTGAACCTGTTTCTTTATAGGTCATGCCTCCAGTAGCTACTATTACTTTAGATGCTTTTATAGAGTCATTTATATAAAAGAAATCATCTTCTTTTGAAATGTCATATACATCAAATCCATAGATGATTTCAACATCTTTTAAATACTCTTTTAAAACTTTTAATACATCTTTTGAATTTTCAGATTCGGGAAATAGTCTATTATTATCTTCTTCTATAAACTTCATTCCCTTATCTTCAAATAATTCTAATAACATTTCATTTGTTAATGTGTAGAATGAATGTTTTAAAAAGTTTTTATTATCATAGGAGTCTAGTAGTTTTTTTATTGGTTTATTGTTTGTAATATTGCATCTTCCTCCTCCGGTTAGAAGGAGTTTTTTTCCTAATTCTTGGTTTTTTTCTAATATTACCACATTTTTAGAATTTGATGCAATTGCAGCCATTATTCCGGCAGGTCCTCCACCAACTATGGCTATTTCATATTCTTTCATTTAGACCACTTAAGATTATGGTGTTAATCTGTGTCTGTCTCTTGGGAATAGTACTGTTTCACGAATATTGTTTACTCCTGTTAAAACCATTGTTAATCTGTCTGCTCCTACTCCCCAACCTGCATGTGGAGGCATTCCATATTTAAATGATTTTAAATAGCTTCCAAATGCTCCTGGATTTAAGTCTCTTTCTTCTATTTGAGTAACTAGAAGGTCGTATTGGTGTACACGAGTTGCTCCAGAAGATAGTTCTAGGTTATCGTACATTAAATCAAATGCATGGGATTTTTTAGGGTCTGATTCTAATGGCATTACATAGAATGGTTTTATAGCACTAGGCCATTCTGTTAGGAAGTAGAATCCACCTACTGTGTCTCCTAAGGCTTTTTCAGCTGCACGAGATAGGTCTTCTCCCCATTCCATTTCTACTCCTTTTGAGTTTACAATATCTACTGCTTCATCATAGGTAACTTTTGGAAATGGATCTTCTGGTATTGGGATTTCATGACCAATGGTATTTAATTCATCTGAGCATTTTTCATTAATATCTATGATTACTTGTTTTATCATATTGTTTAAAACTTCCATCATGTCTACATCATCCATAAATGATGCTTCTGCATCAATAGAGATAGCTTCGTTTAAATGTCTTAATGTATCATGTTCTTCTGCTCTAAATATTTGGCCGATTTCAAATACTTTGTCCATTCCACTTGACATCATTATTTGTTTGTATAATTGTGGAGATTGTCCAAGAAATGCTTCTTTTTCAAAATAGGTAATTGGGAATAATTCTGTTCCACCTTCAGTAGCTGATGCTACAAGTTTAGGAGTGTTAATTTCAACAAAACCGTTTTCATAGAAAAAGTCTCTTATAGTGTGGAACATTTGACTTTTAATTTTAAATATGGAGCTTATATTAGCTTTTCTTAAATCTAAGAATCTTGAATCAAGTCTAGTGTCTATTTCTGCTCTAACTTTTTCTGTAGGATCCATTGGTAAAGGTTGTTGAGCTAAGTTAAGCATTTCTATTTTTCTAGGTATAATTTCAACACCATTTGGTGCTTTATCAGATTTTTGAACAGTACCTTCAATAGCTACTACAGATTCTTTTCTAAATTTACGGATTTCTTCAAGAATTTCAGGGTCTACTTTTTTACTAGGTGCTGTAATTTGTATTAATCCATCTTTATCTCTTACAAGTACAAATACAATTCCACCTAAGTCACGGATTTCATGAACCCATCCCATAATTATTACATCTTCACCAGATAATTCAGGAGTGATATTTTTAGTATAATCAGTTCTTCTCAAGCTATTTAATAAACCTTGCAAATTAATACACCTCTTATTTATACTGTTATAATATTAAGTTTTAATGTTTTTAAAAGTTATGTAAAATTTATTTTTTAGTTTAATAATTTTATTTTAAAAAAAGTTGGATGTTGAAATACATAAAGGTGCATTTCAACTGTAAAATTTTATTTATTTAACCTTTTTTTAATTGAATCAGCATGGGCATAAAAACCTTCATACTCAGCTATTGGAACACAGGTTGAATATAGTTTTTCAAGACCTTCACGTGTGATAGTTTGAACAGTAGGTTTTTTAATAAATGATTCTGTTGAAAGTCCTGAATACATTTTAGCTCCTCCTCCTGTTGGAAGAACATGGTTAGTTCCAGATCCATAATCTCCACATGCAACAGGAGAGTATTGTCCTAAAAAGATAGATCCTGCGTTTTTAATTTCGTTTAATGTTTTTTCATCATCCTCAGTCATTATAACTAAGTGTTCAGGAGCATATTTATTAGTTATTTCAATTGCTTCATCAAAATTATTTGTTAAAATTATAAAACCATTTTTTTCTAATGATTCTTCAATAATATCATTTCGTTTGGCATTAGGTGCTTTTTTATTTACCTTTTCAAGTGTATTATATGCAATTTCTTTATTGTCAGTTACTACAAAACATGATGCATTAGGGTCATGTTCTGCTTGTGCAAGAACTTCACATGTAATAAATTCGGTATTTGCACTTTCATCAGCTAATATTAAAACTTCAGATGGTCCTGCTGGGAATTCTATATCAACATCACCAAACACTAGCTTTTTAGCAGCTGTAACAAAAATATTTCCAGGGCCTACGATTTTTTCAACGTTAGGAATTGTTTCTGTTCCATAGGCCATTGCTGCAATAGCTTGTGCTCCTCCAACTTTATAGATTTCATCTGCACCTGCTAAATCTGCTGCAACAAGAATAGCATCACCAATTTTACCATCTTTTTGTGGTGGTGAGCAACATATTATTTTTTCTACACCTGCTATTTTTGCAGGAACAACAGTCATTAATATTGTTGAAGGGTAAGCTGCTCTTCCTCCAGGTATATAACATCCTACACTATTTATTGGTCTTACAATTTGTCCTGCTTTAACACCATCAGTTATTTCCATTTCCCATTCTTCAGGAATCTCTTTTTCATGGAATTTTTCAATGTTTTTTAAAGCTAGTTTAAGTGATTCAATTAAATCTGAATCAATATTATTGTATGCCTCTTTTATTTCAGATTCAGATACTTTTAAATCATCTATTTTAACACCATCAAATTGTTTAGTATAATCTCTTAAAGCATCATCATTTTTTTCACGAACAGTATTAATTATTCCATCAACAATAGGGATAATGTCATTAACATCTTGTTCGGATCTTTTAATAACTTCTTCTACATCAATATCATCATATCTTAAAACTTTCATATTATCCTACCTTAAGATTGCTCCTTTATCTGCTGAGGAAACAAGTTTTTGATAAATTGCAAGCCATCCATCAATATCATGTTTAGGGTGTTTCTTTTTAGCTAGTCTTGAAGCAATTTCATCATCTGTTAAATCAACATTAATAGAACGATTATTTATATCAATTTCAATTATATCTCCATCTTCGATTGCACCAATAGGTCCATCTGCCATTGCTTCTGGGGAGATATGGCCTATACAAGGACCTCTAGTTCCTCCTGAAAATCGTCCATCAGTAATAAGTCCTACATTTTTAATTCCCATACCTGCAATAGCTGAAGTTGGATTAAGCATTTCTCTCATTCCAGGACCACCTTTAGGGCCTTCATAAACTATAACAATAATATCTCCTTCATCTATTTCATGGTTAAATATAGCTTTTGTAACATCTTCTTCACTTGTAAAGACTTTTGCAGGTCCTTTAAGATACATTAAATCTTCAGCAACAGCACCTTTCTTAACAACAGATCCGTTAGGGGCAATATTACCTTTTAAAATAGCTATTCCTCCATCTTCATGAACAGGATTGTCTAATGGTCTAATAACATCTTCATTAACATCTTCAACTTCTTTAATATTTTCGGCAATTGTTTTTCCAGTAACGGTCATTTGATTAACATCAATTTTATCTTTTAAGGTTTTTAAAACACCTGGAATTCCTCCAGCTTTATGTAAATCCATCATCGTATCTTCTCCTGCAGGAGAAATTAAAGCTATATGTGGAACATCTCTACTAATTTTATCAAATAACTCTAAATCAACATCCACGCATTCAACTTCACTAGCTAATGCAGGAATGTGAAGTGCAGTATTACTAGAACCACCTAATGCCATATCTATAGCTATTGCATTATTAAATGATTCTTGAGTTAAAATATCTGAAATTTTTAAATCCTCTTCAACCATTTCAACAATACGTTTACCAGTTTTAAATGCCATTTCATTATTTTCTTCATCTTCAGCATGGGTTGTTGCACAATGTGGTAGTGATAGACCTAAAGTTTCTGTAACACATGCCATTGTATTAGCTGTAAATAAACCAGAACAACTTCCAGCTCCAGGACAAGCACATCTTTCAATTTCTTCAACTTCTTTTTCAGTGATTTTACCTGCTGAAAGTTCTCCAACAGCTTCATAAACAGTGATTAAATCAGCATTTTTACCTTTATAATTTCCAGGAGCCATTGGTCCACCAGTCATAACAATAGTTGGAATATTAACTCTAGATGCTCCCATTATCATTCCAGGGACAATTTTATCACAGCTTGGAATTAAAACTAAACCGTCAAAACTATGTCCTTTAGCCATACTTTCAACTGTAGCTGCAATAATTTCTCTTGATGGTAGTGAATACTTCATTCCTTCATGATTCATAGCTATTCCATCACATATAGCCATTGTATCAAATTCAAAGGGAATTCCACCAGCAGCAATAATACCTTCTTTTACAAATTCAACTAATTCTCTTAAATGAATATGGCCTGGAACAATGTCTGTAAAACTATTAGCTATTCCGATAAATGGTTTTTCAAAATCATTATCTTTAAGACCACATGCCCTAAGTAATGACCTATGAGGGGCTCTTTGAACTCCTTTTTTAATACTATCACTTTTCATTAAATCACCTATATTATATTATATAAGTTAACTATTACTTATAATATTAATTTTAATATGATATTATTTTTACAAAAATCTATAAAGGTTGAAAACAATAAATAAAAATGTTAAATATTATTTGTGATTATTATGCTACAAATCGCTGTTACTGGAAAACCAAATGTAGGAAAATCATCCTTCTTTAATTCAGCTACTTCATCATCTGTTGAAATGGCTAATTATCCTTTTACAACTATTGATGCAAATAAAGCTATTGCATATATAACTGCTAGTTGTCCATGTAAGGAATTAGAGGTTACTTGCAATCCAAGAAATTCAATCTGTGTAGATGGCACAAGACTACTACCAGTTGAACTTATTGATGTTGCAGGTCTTGTACCTGGTGCACATGAAGGAAAAGGATTAGGTAATAAGTTTTTGGATGATTTAATGCAAGCAAAAGTTCTAATTCATGTTATTGATGCATCAGGATCTACTGATGCTGAGGGTAATCCTGTTGAAGCTGGAACATATGATCCTCTTGAAGATTTAGAATTTATGGAACATGAAATTGTTATGTGGTTGTATGGAATTTTAAATAAAAACTGGTCAAGGCTTGTTCGTAAAATCGAGGCAGAAAAATTAGATATTGCAAAAGTAATTTTTGATCAATTATCTGGAACTGGAATAACAATAGAGGATATTATTGAAGCAAAACGTTCAATTGAACCAGATTATACTAAATGGGAAGAAGAAGACTTTATAGAACTAACAAGAAACATACTTCATATTGCTAAACCAATGCTAATTGTTGCAAATAAAGCAGATTTACCAACAGCAGCAGAAAACATTGATAGGATTTGTGAAAAATTCCCTAATGTAATTCCAGTCTCTGCACAATCAGAAATGGCTTTAGTTAAAGCAGCAGAATCAGGACTTATTAAATATACTCCTGGAGATTCTGATTTTGAAATTCTTAAAGAAGATGAGTTAAGTACTCCTCAAAAAAATGCTTTAAATTATATTAAAGAAAATATTCTAGATAAATATGGAAGTACTGGTGTTCAAAATGCATTAAACTACTCTATATTCGAATTACTTGACCATATTGTAGTTTATCCTGTTGAAGATGAACATAAATATACAGATCAAAAAGGAAATGTCCTACCTGATGGAATTGTTATTAAAAGAGGTTCTAATCCAAAAGAACTAGCATATATGGTTCATACAGACATTGGAGATAACTTTATGCATGCAATAGATGCACGAAAACACATGAGAATATCAAGTGACTATGAACTAGAAGATGGTGATATAATAAGTATTATAACAAGATAAGGTGGTAAAATGAATAAAGAAAAAGTTTTAAAAGATATTGAAGAATTAAGGGAAAGTAAAAGTTGTTCACAATCTACATTAATGGGAATTTGTAAAAATGCTGATTGTGATTTAACCCAAGAACAACTAGCTATTCTAGCTAGTGGATTTGGTGGTGGAATGGGCGGTACTTTTGATGAAGGTACATGTGGAGCATTAACAGGAGCTATAATGGCTTTAGGATTAATCGGAAATGACGGTGGGGAAATCTCAAGCCAAACAAAAGAGCTATTTAATAAATTTAAAGACAAATATAGTTCAGTAAGATGTGATGTAATTTCAAAAAATGGGGATGACAAATCTCTCTGCACAGAATGTTGTTTATTTGCAGGAGATGTTGTATCAGATTTAATAAAATAGTGCTTTAATGCACTTCTCTTTTTTTTATCAGAATAAATTAAAGTTTTCTTGCAAAAACAAGATAACCACTATGGCCAACCATTCGAGTTTTAGGTCTAACACCTTGTGGTCTAACTTCAAGACCTCTTTCAAGAGTTTCTATAATTTCTAAATCATAGAAACCTAGTTTTTTAGCTACTCTATAAGCTATTTCTGCTTGGTCTATATAAGGTGCGTAAACTGCTAGCCAACCTCCAAGCTTTAAAGAAGCATAAACATCTTCAAATATTTCAAAAGGTTTTGGAAGATCAAGAAATACTAAATCAACATTATCTTCATCAATTCCAAGTTTAATATCCTTGTTTTTTACTTCAATATTTTTAATTCCAAAGTTTTCAATGTTTTTCAATGCAACTTCAGCAAAGTCTTCTCTTATTTCATATGTGTAAACTTTACCTGTTTGCCCAACAACATTTCCGAAGTTTAGTGCAATAGCTCCAGCTCCAGTTCCAGAATCAACTACTTTATCTCCGGCACCTAGGCCAGTTCTAGCTAAAACTGTTCCAATATCTTTTTGAATTAAAATAGAACAACGTCTATCCATTATTTCAATAAAATCATTTACTGTTGGTTTAATAATTTTAAAAGTGTGATCAAGGTGACTTTTAAGTTCATCGCCAATATTTGCATTTGATGTTTGTTCACTGGATATTATTCCTAAATCACTTTGAAACTCTTTTCCTTCTTTTAAAATGTATTTTTTTCCTCTTTCATCCAGTATCATCTTCAAACTATCACAACATTTAATTTTCAAATTGAAGTTCAGCTAATCTACGTGCTCTTTTTAAACTATCAGGATGTGTAGAAAGTATTTCGGTGAAATTATCGGAGCCTTTAGTAATATTGGAATCGTAGAATTTTCTTAAGTCTTCATCAGATATTTTACCATCATGATCAAAGTCTATTTCTTTAAAACAAGCAACATCTCTTTCACAATTATCAATATCATTGGCGAAAAAAGCTCTATTTTTACTAACATCTTTAATTACTTTCTCATCAGTATTTGCAGCACCATAGGATAATTTATAAAGTCCAGATACTAATGATGATGGTTTATTTCCAAATTCAACACTAGCTTCATCTGCATAATATTCTCTTATTCTTGAAACAGATAGCACTACTAATTGTCCTATAAAGTATATTATAAATCCTATAATACCTACAATAATCATTGCTCCGGCGTTGTCATTATCCCTTCGAGAATATAAAAATGACATTGCAACATAATAACAAATCATAGGTAATGCACTAACAATAGTGGTGATTGCCATATCACTATGTTTTATATGTCCAATTTCATGGCCAATAACCGCTTTAAGCTCATCATCGTCAAGTAAATTAATAATAGGGGATGTTAATGCAATATGTCCGCTATTTTTTGTTCTACCATATGCAAATGCATTAGGGAAGTTAACTTCAGATATACCTATTTCTGGTGTTGGTATGCCTGCTTTAGCAGAAAGCTCTTCAACCATTCCACGAATTTTAGGAGATTCATTCTCAGAAAGAGGCCTTACATTCATTGAATACTTTACTATTGTAGGGCCAATAAGGTATTGTATAAAGATAATAACAAGACTAAAACCTAACCAGGTAAACACTCCTGTTCTTATTCTTAAAAGAGTTAGTATTATTGCTATAAATATGAAAACAATAACAAACATAGCAAATGTGACTGCCCATAGCCTTAATCTAAGTTTCCATTTTCCACTCATTATTAATCACACCCTATAT
>JABUVA010000014.1:10637-12472 GCA_021442885.1 Methanobrevibacter sp.
ATCATTCTTTTCAAATGACCATAAAGTCATAATACTTGATGAAGTAGATGGTATTCATGGAACAAATGATAGAGGTGGAGTTGCAGCTATTAGTCAGATTATTAAAAAATCAAAACACCCATTAATTTTAATAGCTAATGATTTATACAGTAAACGTTTAACAACTATAAAAACAAAGTGTCATGTTATTAAAATGAAAAAAGTCCATACAAACTCTATAAATAGAATTCTAAAAGAAATAGCTGAAAAAGAAAATATTAGATATAATCCAGCAGCTATTAGGGAACTAGCAAAAAGATCACAAGGAGATATGCGTTCTGCATTAAACACATTTCAAGCATTAGCTAATAAAGATGAACTTTTAGAACTTGCAGATGTTGAAAAACTAAGTAAAAAAGACGAAAGATCAACTATTTTCGATGCTGTTGGAATAACATTAAATAGTCAAACACCAAGTAAAGTTAAAAAAGCTTTAATGGTAGAAGAAGACCCAACACTAGTAATGGAATACATTGCTGAGAATATTCCAAGAAGATATAAGAAAAAAGAAGATCTTAAAAAAGCATATGAAAATATTGCAAAAGCAGATTTATACTTTGGAAGAGCTCAAAGAAGTAGAAATTATGGTTATTGGAAATATGCAACTGATTTTATGGGAGTTGGGGTCTCTAATGCTAAAGAAAATAAATATAAAGGTTTTTCAAAAATAATGTCTCCAACAATCTTTAGTAAAATGAGTAAATACAGAGGAAAAAGAAATCTAAGAGATGCAATTGCTGATAAGATGAGTCAAAAAATGCACATATCAAATTCAGTAGCTATTTCAATGTTTCCATATTTAGAAATATTATTTAAAGATGATGAGCTTGCATGGGAAATTTCTGACTTTTTAAATCTAGAAGATGATGAAATAAAACGATTTAGAAAGAAAAAAATTCCTAAAAAAGTTATTAATAAAATGGAAAAACTAAAATCCCAAAGACATGATGAAGAAAATAAGAGGAGAAATGCAGAGCTTGCAAATACTATCTTTAATCAAGCACAAACAAAACCTAAAGAAGTAGTAATTGAGGAAGAGCCTGTTGAAGTGGAAGTTAAAGAAGAACCTGTTAAAGAGATTGTTGAAGAAAAACCTAAAAAAGAAGAATCAAAAAAGAAAAAAGTTCAAACTTCACTTTTTGACTTCTAATTTTGATTCAATAAAGCTAGATGTTTTTAAAACATTATCTTTAAATTGAGGAACTACATCCTCTAAAAATTCCATAAATTCACTAGCTAAATTATCAGATTCTATTTCTATTTTTTCCTGATTATCACTTATAAGAAAACTATTAATCCAGTCTTTAGAAACATTAATTAAAGGATAAATAGTTTTTTCTTTCTTTCTTTTAAAATTAAGTCCATCACCATTAAATATTTCTGTGAAAATGTAGTTTACTTCTTCATCTAAAATTAATGGTTCAGCTATTATGTCATAATCACCACTAAAAACAAGTTTAACACCATATTTTCTAGTGTAAGGTTCTAATATCACATACATTAAATTATTTAAAGAAGAATCAAGTTTTGGAACTAAAATCTTATCTTTAGGTTCCATCTTAGCTAGTACCTTTGAAGATTTTAAACATATTTTTTGAAATAAACTAGATCTAACTATTTTAATATTAGGATATTGATTATAAAATGTAGACTCTCTTTTTCTTGAGAATTTAGAGAATCTTAAATTATTAATATAAATTTTACTAGGAGTATAACTAATAAAACGAGTATCAACTCCAATTATTTTCAAAAATTTAAGAACATCTTCTTTAGAGTCTGTAAATTTTTCTTCTTCA
>JABUVA010000015.1 GCA_021442885.1 Methanobrevibacter sp.
ACTATAATAAATGCATCATTTTCTCCAATTTCTAAGTTTTCAGCTACACTATCAACTTCTTTTTGAGTAATGCCGTATGCTGGAAGTTCGTCACTATGGAATATTCCTGAAACTCCTCGTTTTTTAGCATAACTTGCAATTTCAGTTCCGAATCTTCTTCCAGGTTGAACTTCTTTTCCAATTAATCCTTTAAATCCTTTTAAAACTACTGCTTTTATAGTTTGTGCTGATTTTAGGATTTTAGATTCTGTATTTTCAAATAATTCATCTAAATCATGAATTTCTTCTAATACTTTAGCATTTCTAGATTTTAGTTCTTTTTTTATTTCAATTAATGCTAATTGTCTTGCAACTTCATTTTCTACAATTTCACTCATTAAATCTAGGTTTTGCACACCTTTAATTTCTACACGAGCTCCTTCAGCTATAGATACATTTAAATCTTGTCTGATAGTACCAAGACCACGTTTAACATTAGTACTTCTTAATACTTGTCCTATCATATATGCAACTTCACGAACTTGTTCTGGATGATGCATTGATGGATCTGTTGTAATCTCTGCAAGTGGAATTCCAAGTCTATCAAGTCTAAACTCAGTAAATTCATCTGTTGTTTCTATTCTTCTTGCAGCATCTTCTTCAAGACCTAAACTTTCGATGGTTACTTTTCCATATGGTGTGTCAAGATATCCATCTGTAGCTACAAGGCCGGTTCTTTGAAATCCACTTGTATTACTTCCATCTATTACTTGTTTTCTCATTGTATGGAATTCATCTACAATATGCATATTCATTAAACTAGCTATTATAATTGAAATTTCTAGTGCTTCATTGTTTAAACTGTGTGGTGGTTCATCATCAGTTTCTACAAGACAGGTATGATAATTATAATTCTCGTATTTAAAATTAAGCTTTCTTAAAGATTCTTGTAGTGCTGCTCTATCAATTTGTCCAAGTTCACTTTGTGTTGGTCTTAAGTTTCTCTGAATTAATTCATTGTATTCTTCATCAGTTAATTCTGTTTTACAAGGACAGAACAATTTATGTTTGGTGTTTAATTGCTGATGAATTTCAAGTCCCATTTTAAGTCCTAGTTTTTCCCAATCCATGTTTTCATCTCTTTATTTTTAGTTTAAGAAATATTTGATTGAAGATTTTTCATTAAATTCTCCAGCAATATTTTTGTTTATTAACTTTTCAACTTCTTCTTTTTTATCAGTCTGTCCTAATACCCAACATAGTTTAACATATGCAGTTTCAGGAGTCATATCTCTTCCAGAAATAACACCAGAATCTATAATTTCACGACCACTACTGTAAACATTCATATTTACTCTACCGTAAAGACATTGTGATGTCATAATAACAGGGATATTTTCTTCTTTAGCTCTTGTTAGACTACTTAATAAGTTATCTGGAACATGTCCAAGACCTGTTCCTTCAATAACTAATCCTTTATATCCTTTATCTATATGGTATTCGATGTATTCATTGGAAATTCCTGGAAAACTTTTAATAAATCCAACTTTTTCTTCAATAGAACTATTAACCTTTAATTCCTTTTCATCTCTTTTGATGTAATTATGATTAGGGTTAACTTCAAGGATGTCATTTTCTATTTTAGCTATTGGCTCATAATTAATACTTCTAAATGTATCTCTTCTAGAGGTATGCATTTTTCTTACTTTAGTTCCTTTATGGAGATAAGTATAAGTGTCATTTAAACTACCATGCATACAAACACTAACTTCAGCTATATCGGATTTTGCAGCTATTACAGATGAAATAAGATTCATATGTGCATCAGTTGAAGGTCTATCTGAACTTCTTTGAGCTCCAGTAATAATAATTGGAACAGGTGATTCTATCATAAAACTAAGTGCTGCTGAAGTATAATGAAGAGTGTCTGTTCCATGAGCAATTACAACTCCATTTGAACCATCTGAAATATCATTAGCTATTGATTCTGCAGCTTCAACCCAATATTTAGGCTTCATATTTTCACTAAAAATATTGTAAAGAGCTTTAACATTATAGTTTGCATATTCTAGAAGTTCTGGATTAGCTCTTAAAAGATCTTCAGCAGTAAAAGCAGGATATACTGCTCCTGTTTTATAATCTATAATTGAGGATACTGTTCCTCCTGTAGAAATAATTGAAATATCCATTTTAGATGGATCTTTTTCTATTTCACTTCCACTATATCCAATATTTGGTTTTTCTCCAGTTTCAATTAATTCAATTGTAGTATTTTCAATAGCTACTCCAATATTATATCCACTTGAGAGTTTTAGTACAATATAACCATCATCACTATCTTCTGGTCTGTCAAGTAAGATACCTTCATAGGAAATGTCTTCTTTGTTGATTTTAATGGTGTCTCCAATGCTAATTCCATTTTCATCTAAGTAATTTTTAGTAATTTCTTTATAGGTCATAAAATCACTTTATGAATTGTTTTTTAACCATTCTGCACCAGCTCTTAAAACATCAATATTAACATCAATTACTTTTGGTTTAGATGCAAACATTTGTTTAATAGCATTTTCATATGATTCCTGTTCTAAAGTATTTTGAAGTTCCATTAAAACACCAAGAAGTGCAGTATTTGCGGTTCTAGCGTTTCCATATTCTTCAGCTATTTCAACACATGGTACTGCAATTATGTTAACATCACGGTCAGTTGTAAATTCTCCAATACGAGAATCATAGATTACAGTTCCTCCTTCTTTTACATCTTTAGAAAATTTTTCAAGAGAAGGTTTATTTAAAGCTATTAAAACATCCATTTCATCAACAACAGGTGTACCTATTGTTTCTCCAGAAATTACAATAGAACAATTAGAGTTTCCACCTCTTTGTTCAGGTCCATAACTTGGATACCATGAAACATGTTTTCCTTCACTACATGCAGCTTGGGCTACTGTAAGTCCTGCACTAAGAACTCCTTGACCTCCAAAACCTGAAATTTTAATTGAAAATGGTTCTAAATCAGGATTATCAACATAACCAGAATCTTCATTTCTATCTACATTAAATAATTTATCTAATGTTTCAATGCTAAAGTCACTTTCAGGTTTAACGATAGGTTTTACTTCACCATATCTATTTCTAAAGTTTTTAACTGGGAATTCTTTTTCCATTTGTTGTTCAATAAATTCCTGAGCAGCAAATGCATTTTGTTTTAGATTTGTAGGGCATGGTGATAGGATTTCAATAAATGCATATCCTTTACCTTCTTTTTGTATTGTTAATGCATTTTTAATAGCTACTTTTGCTTGTTTAATCTTTTTAGCAGTAGCTAGTGAAACACGTTCAATGTATACTGGTGCTTTTAAAGTATCAATTAATTCACACATATGAATTGGATATCCTGCATTTGTAGGGTCTCTTCCTTCTTGACAGGTTATTGTTTTCTCACCAACTAAGGTTGTTGGTGCCATTTGTCCACCTGTCATTCCATATACTGTGTTATTTACAAAGAAAACAACTATTTTTTCTCCTCTATTAGCTGCTTGTAATGTTTCATTTAATCCAATAGAAGCTAAATCTCCATCTCCTTGGTAACTCATAACAATAGCATTATCTTCAGCTCTTGATATTCCAGTAGCTACTGCAGGAGCTCTTCCATGTGCTGTTTGAACATTACCACAGTTGAAATAATAATATGCGAATACAGAACACCCTACTGGTGAAATCATAACACATCTATCTTGGATTTCAAGCTCATCCATAGCTTCCCCAATTAATTTGTGGATTATTCCATGTCCACATCCTGCACAATAATGTGTTGATTTTTGATAGTTTTCTCCTTTTCTAGGATAATGATCATAAAGGGAATCTGGATGCTTTAAAATTCTTAAATCTAAGTCTTTTGCTTTTTCTGTTCCAAAACTTTTTTTACTCATTTTAACACATCCTTAATTAACTAAATCTGGATTAAGCTCTACTGGTTCATCTTTGGTGGTTTCTTTTTCACCTAATGTTTCATCTTCAATTCCAGCTATTTCATAAATTTTTCTTAAAACATCTCTTAATTCAAGGAGATTTCCACCCATTCTATTTACAATATATGTGTCTTTGGTTCTCTCAATAGTATGTTGTAAATCTTCTAGTAATTGACCATTACTCATTTCTACTGAAATAAATGTGACTCCTTTATCTCCCAATGCTTTCAATTGTTTTTTAGGGAATGGGAATAATGTAATTGGTCTTAAAAGACCTACTTTAACACCTTTTTCTCTTGCTTTATCTACAGCAGACCTTGAAATTCTACTACTTATTCCATATGATACAAGAACAATATCAGCATCTTCTGTCATGTATTCATCTACAATAACTTCATTTTTAGCTATTTCTTCATATTTTTCTTGTATTTCATAATTAAAGTCTTCAAGTTGATCAAAGTTAAGGAATATTGAAGTAACAAGATTTTCCATTGTTTCTTTATTTCCACGAACTGTCCAACTATTATCAATTTTAGGTTCAATAGCTTCTTTTGGGAATTGTAGAGGTTCTGCCATCTGTCCTAATGTTCCATCAGCAAGAACTACAACTGGATTTCTATATTTGTCAGCTAGTTCAAATGCTTTCATAGTCAAATCACACATTTCTTGAACACCATTAGGGGCTAAAACTATATTTTTATAGTTTCCATGACCTCCTCCTTTAACTATTTGATTATAATCTCCTTGTTCAGGACCAATATTTCCAAGTCCAGGTCCTGCCCTCATAATATCTACAATAACTGCAGGCAATTCTGCTCCTGCTAAAAATGTAAATCCTTCTTGCATTAAACTAATTCCAGGGCCTGATGAAGCAGTCATAACTCTGTGTCCAGTTCCTGCACCTCCATAAACCATATTAATAGATGCTTCTTCACTTTCAGCTTGAACGAATTTTCTATTGGCTTTTGGGAAGTATTTTGATGCTTCGTGAAGAATTTCACTGGCAGGAGTAATTGGATATCCAAAGAAACAGTCACATCCAGCATACATAGCTCCTATGATAACTGCAGTATTTCCTTTTACCATTTGATTACTCATTTATTCTTCCTCCTTGATTTTGATTTTATAAGAACACTCATTGGATTGCTTTTCCTTACGAAAGTATGGACCTCCATAGCTCTTGGTTCTGGACATGTGTAGTAACAATCCCTACAACCTACACATCCTTCACCAATATAATATGAATATTGATATCCTGCTTCATTTAATTCATTAGATAAAGATATGCAATTCTTTGGGCATGCTAAAATGCAACGTTGACAACCTTTACATTCTTCTTTTGAAATGGCAGGGTATGGATTTCCATTATTGTTTTTGCTGGTCATTTTCTCTAATTTCCACTCTTCTAATTTTTCCACTAATTGTTTCTGGAATTTCATCTACAAATTCAACTATTCTAGGATATTTATAAGGAGCTGTAGTGTGCTTCACATGATTTTGAATATCTCTTTTAATCTCATCTGATGGTTCATAATCTGGTTGAAGTACAATAGTTGCTTTTACAACTTGACCTCTTATTTCATCAGGATAAGCAGTAATTGCACAACTACAAACAGCTTCATGTGATAATACTGCACTTTCTACTTCATAAGGTCCTATACGATATCCGGAACTTTTAATAATATCATCTTTTCTTCCAATAAAGTGAATATATCCATCTTCGTCTTTCCATGCAGTATCTCCGCAATGATAAAATCCATCATGACATGAAGAAGCTTGTTTTTCAGGATCTTTATAATATTCTTTAAATAATCCTGGTATCGGACCATCTCTTAAATCAACACATATTTCTCCTTCTTCACCAATATCAACTTCTTGGTCGTTTTCATCAAGTAATTTAACTTTAAATAATGGACTTGGTTTTCCAATAGAACTTAATTTAGGTTCTAGCCATTGGAAGGTTCCTATTGATAGTGTTGTTTCAGTTTGTCCAAATGCTTCATGAATTCTTAAACCTGAAGCTTCATAAAACTTGTTAGATACTTCTGGAGGTAATGGTTCTCCAGCTGTAGTTGCATGTTTTAAATTTGAAAAGTCATATCCATCAATATTTCCTTTAATAAGGAATCTATAAATTGTTGGTGGGGCGCAGAATGTATCTACTTTATTTTCTATAATTTTTTCTAGTAATTTAATTCCATCAAATCTGTCATAATCATAAATATATGGTGCTGCTCCTACAATCCATTGACCGTAGAAATTTCCCCAAACAGCTTTTCCCCATCCAGTATCTGATGTTGTATGATGAATTCCATCTTCTACTACTTTATGCCAATATTTAGCTGTTTGAATATGGCCTAAACTATATGTTTGTTTGTGAGATACCATTTTAGGAGGCCCACTTGTTCCAGAAGTGAAATATATTAAAAATTCATCTTCTGCCATTGGTTTATCTTCTCCTGTTGGTCTTTCAAATTCATCACTTTCTTCTTCAATAGCTTTGTTAAAGTTTACCCAACCGTCTAGGTCTCTTTCAATTATAAGTTTTTTAAGTTCATAGTCTAATTCAGAAGCAGATTTTTCATAATCTGGAATTAAATTATCTTCTTCAACTGTAATAACCATTTTTACATCAGCTTGTTTTAGTCTAAATATAATGTCATGGTATTTTAACATATGTGTAGCAGGAATAGCTATTGCGCCGATTTTATGTAATGCAACCATGATAATCCAGAATTCATATCTGTTTTTCACTGTAAGCATTACTTTATCTCCTTTTTTAATACCCATTTTCTTAAATAAGTTAGCTGCTTTATTACTTAGTTTTTTCATTTGATCAAATGTGAATGTGTGTTTTTCACCTTCATCATTTTCCCAGATTAAAGCTAGTTTCTCAGGGTCTATTTCTGCATATTTATCAACTACATCAAAGCCAAAGTTATAATCATCATCATATTTTAACTTAAAGTTTTCGTAGAAGTCTTCATAGGAATTAAACTCTACTTTTTCTACAAAATCATTAATTAATGAAGTCATTTATCTCCCTCTATATAATCATTGCTAAAAACTTAGCTTTTTGCCCATTTAGTGCGGACATTGCATGTCTAGATGTTGCATCAAATATTACTGAATCTCCTTCGTTGAGGATGATTTCATTATCATGTATGTATAATTTCATGGAACCTTCAAGGATATAGTTAAATTCTTGACCTTCATGTGTATTTAATGAAGGAATAGTTTCTTCTCCAGGATCCACTGTAACAATAAACATTTCTGCTTTTTTATTTTTAAACCTATCACATAAGTTTTCATAAGCATATTCTTTTCTTCTAGAAATTTTAACTCCTTTGTTTGCACGAGTTACATCAAAAATACTCATTCTAGTTTCTTCACCAGTTAAAAGTAAACCTAAATCAACTTTGAATTTATGGGCAATTTCATAAACGAAACTTGCAGGTATGTCGATTTCACCAGCTTCGTATTTTTCATAGAGCTCCTTATCAACATTCATTTCTTTTGCAAAGTCTGAAATAGTAATGTCAGAAAGTTCTCTAAGTTCTTTTATTCTATTTCCGATTTCTTTATTATATTCGTTCAAAAAAAACACCTTGAATAATTTATTTTGTTATATAGTAAAAATTAATATTGAATATTTATAACATATTATAATTTTAATTTTCTATTTATTTAAATATTATTACAAATTAATGATTTTACACTATTTTCGAGTTGTTAATAAAAAATTATTATATTTTTATTAAAATATTACTTAATGGATATTCATTAAGAATATAATAAAAATTAATTGTTATTATATTATTTAATAGCTATTAAGTTTATTTTTTTTAAATTTGATACTTTATATTCTATAAAATCCATATAAATTCAATTTCTTTAAATTAATAATATGCTTGTTTTTTAAATCTTTTTATTAATAATTTTTTAATCACATAAAGTTTACAGGTTTATAATTTATATATAATGACATTCTAATATCAAATTTAAATAATTAGTATCCAATAAACAAGGAGTTTTGAAAAATGTCTGATATAGAGGAAATTGTGATATTCAAAAAACAAATGGGTTTAAATCTTGAAGTAGATCAAAGATTTGTTGGTCTTCGTATGAAAGAAAATAAAATTTTAGTTTTCAATTTTACTGGACCTGAAAAACTCAAAGATGAAGTTGAAAAATATTTTTCTAAATTTAAAATGCAAGAACCAATTAAAGTAGATATTGGTAATACTGGTGATATTAAATGTTATTTTAAAGGAATTTCTCCTGTAACTGAAAAAGTTATTGATAATGTTCCTGTATATTATTTATCTGTTTATTTACAAGAACTTCAAAAAGCCCCAATTCCTGAAGAGGAAATGGCTTGTGAAGAGTGTAGTGGATGTGGATTCCACTAAAAAAATCTTTTTTTTTATAGCTGGGTTTTAAACCAGTTTATTGTTTCTTTTAATTGATTTTCAAAATCATCTGAATTGATTTTATAGTTTATATTTTTCATATTGTTAACATTAGCTAATGAGTGTTTTATATCTCCTTTTCTTTCTGGAAGATATTCTGGTTCTATATCAGTTTCTAATGTATTTTTTATAATCTCATAAAGCTTATTTATACTTATTTTTTTTCCTGATGCAACATTTACAATTCCATTATAATCTGATTCTGCTGCTTTTATATTTGCATTAACAACATCTTTTACAAATACAAAATCTCTTGTTTGCTCACCATCACCATAGATAACTGGTTTTTCGCCTTCAAGAATTGCACTTATAAAATTTGGAATAACAGATGCATATTGAGAGTTTTTATCTTGTTTAGGCCCAAATACATTAAAATATCTTAAAATGACACCATTTATTTTGTATGATTTTATAAAACTTTCAATGTATAATTCTCCACAGGCTTTAGATGCTGCATAGGGTGAAGTAGGCATATATGGTTCTGTTTCTTTCAAGGGCATATTGGTATTTTCTCCATATACTGCAGCTGATGATGAAAAAATAATTTTTTTAACACCTGTGTTTTTCATTGCTGTTAATAATTTTACTGTAGTGTCAATATTGTTTTTATTGCAACTTATTGGATCATCAACACTTAAAGGAACACTGGCCATAGCTGCAAGGTGGAAAACATAGTCTTTGCCATTAAGAACCTTGTCTAAATCAACATTATTTAAATCATCTATTATAATATCTAAATTTTCATGTTTAGGGTCTTTAAGATTTTCTATTTTTCCAGCAGATTCATTATCTATTATTGTTACTTTATTATCATCTAGTAATTCATCAACAATTTGAGATCCAACGAATCCTAATCCTCCAGTAACGACTACATTTTTATTTTTCATATAACCA
>JABUVA010000016.1:0-2354 GCA_021442885.1 Methanobrevibacter sp.
GAGCTTCAACTTCAAACAATATTAATGTATTTGCATAGGAATAATGATTTTATTCCTATACATTTCTTTTTTTTTGACTTAAAAATACACATTTCCCTATTTTAACCCCAACTGTAATTTTCCACAATAATACAATTTTTCATTAAATTATAGTCATTTTCAATTAATCCTCAAAAAAACATTACATTAACACCAACTTAAAAAAAGTATATGAAAAGACAATAGAAAAATTTAGCACACTATAAGAATTATATATCTATATTAAAGAAAAATACAATCATTTACGAATATAGTATATATAATAAATCAAAAGAATAAATAAAATCCATATAGCAAAAGAAATACTCAAAGTAACGAAGTGACAGACCATATATCTAAAACATTCAAAGACAAATTTTGAAAATTTCCAAAAGAAAAATGGGTTGTTATTATACAAAATACTTCAAAAATCCACTTTGGCAGAATTTGAACATAAAATTAGACCATATAAATAATCAAATATGATATGAAACCCATGTCAAAAGATTTTTCCAAATATATGTAGAAAATAGAGGATAAAAAATAATCAAATTCATATTAAAATTATCATACTAAACAAAACAAACAGAAATATTTAACATTATCAAAAAGACTTTTTGAAATATATCTCAAATAGGGTAAAATTAATGACCTGAAATAATCCATTGCATAAAATCAATTTCACCAAAAGGAAACTCCTTTTTTTCATAAATAATATCTTCTAAAATAGCTATTGATTCATCAATTGATAGATTAGAGACATCTACTTCCTGAACTTTATCCGCGTGAATATCATAAGCTTCACAACTACAAACTCCTAAAGCTTCTGCTTCTAGATTTTCAAGAATTTTACTTTCTAAATATCCTCTTTTTTCTAATCTTTCTTTTAAAATTTTAGGATTAACTCTTAATATTATTATTTGATCTGCATTTGAACATAAATGACTTACATGACCCTCTATAATAGCTATTCCATCATAGTCTTTAAGTTCATCTTGAAGTTTTAAATCTAATTTATCTATATCGATAACTTCATAACCTTTATTAGAATCTTTTCCTAAGGTTAAATCATTTTCAAATACAAAATCATTTATTTTAATTAGTTTAGCATTTAATTTAATAGCTAATTTTTCAGAAATAGTGGTTTTTCCAACTGTTGGAGTTCCACTAATAAAAATTGTCTTGTTCATAGTAATCTCGGAGAAAAAATAAAAAAAATTAAATTATTTTTTTAAAATAATTCTTAAAACATCTTCATCATCAAGTATATGGTCAGGCCCTACTTTTTGACCTGGAAATTTAACAGATGTTCCCCATATTTTTGCATGGCGGAAATTCTTAACAAATTCTCTGTGTAGTTTTCTACATGCATCAATAACAGTTGATCCTTTTTTAATAACTAGTGGGTCTTCCATATCTGCTTTTTTACCTTGTGGTTTTAGATAGATTCTAACTAAATCAAGATTGTCAAATATTGTGTCTTTAAGTTCTTCAATATTCATTTTTTTATCAGCAGATATTGGGATAAATTCTGGAATGTATTTTTTAAGTTCTTCAAGGTATGCTTTATCTACAAGATCCACCTTATTTAATAGAACAATCATTGGAACATATGATTTATTTCGATCGAGAACATCAATAAATTGATCGATTGTTACATCATCTCTAAAAAGTACGTCTGCATTATGCATGCCATACTCATTTATAATTGATCTTATAGTTTTTTCATCTAAATGTGTAAGTGGAACAGTAGATGAAATATTAACACCACCTAACTTTTTAGGTTTAACAGTAACATCAGGTTGTTGTTGATTAGGTCTAATTCCAATATTGTGAAGTTCATCTAAAATAACATTAATATGTTGTGGATTTAAAGTATCAAGAACAACAACAATTAAATCAGCAGTTCTTGCAACAGATAAAATCTCTCTACCTCTTCCTTTACCACTACTAGCTCCAGTGATAATTCCTGGAATATCAAAAATTTGAATTTTAGCATTCTTATGTTCCATAACTCCTGGAACAATATCTAATGTTGTAAATTGATAAGCACCAACTTTACTTTCAGCATTTGTAATTTCATTTAACAAAGTAGATTTTCCAACAGATGGAAATCCAACTAGAACTACAGTAGCATCTCCAGACTTTTTAATATGGAAACCTTGACCTTTAGTTCCAGAACTACTTCTTTGTAAAGATTCCTCTTTTAATTTAGAAATTTTAGCTTTTAACTTACCAATATGGTGAGAAGTTGCTTTATTATATGGTGTCTTTTGAATTTCTTCTTCAATAGCCTTGATTTTCTCTTCAATTCCCATTAAACCACCATATTATTA
>JABUVA010000016.1:3006-6759 GCA_021442885.1 Methanobrevibacter sp.
GTGTAATTAACAACCTTGTCTGCCTGATCAGAACTTAACTTATAGTCATCAACTAAAGTCTTTTTAGCATCAGAAGCAGATAATGGTAAAATCTTACATAAAATATCAACAGATAAACCATTGTCATTACCGTTATACTCATTTAACTGATTTAAAGCACGGTCACCACTTGAATCTAACATTCTAAGTATACCTGCCGATAATTCCAGATCACTTGTCGTCATAGCTTTACCTATCCAGAAAGCACGCTGACCTGTCTGAGAACCACCATCAAATGTTACTTGTCTATCAGCAGCAACTTCAAATAAGTAACCGAAATCCCACCAGGATGAAACAACAGTATCTTTAGGTGTATTATGATCAATCCACTCTAAAGCATTCCACATCGCATCATTTGTACCTGGAACCACTTGATTAGACGCAACATATGCTCCACAAACAGTAGGTGAAACAAGTGTTAATACAACAAGAACTACAGCTATCCAATTTTTAATAGGGACTTTTGTAGAAGTTGCAGTATTCTTATCTTTAATACGGTAAATGTAGATGTATCCAAGAAGAATAGCTAATACAATAATTAAAATACCAAGTATTCTTGCAGGAACACTACCAATAGCTACTATAGGATATCCTCCAAGTAAAGCACATAGTACAATAATACCCATTAACCAGTGATCTTTAATCTTATTCTCTTTAAGGTAATTAACAGCGTATCCAACAAAAATACCCGCCATAATACCAAATGGTAATACTAAAGTAGTAATAAACCTAGAACCACGAGTTACAGCAAAAATAGATACTAATGTCCATACAATGAAAAGAGTTGTATACATTAAAGTAATACGTCTTGATTTATGTAACTCATCTTTTGATGAAAACTCTTCAACTTCACGAAGAGGTAATTTGAAATTAAATTTATCATCAATCTTTTTAGAAGCTGATGTTCTTTTAGATTTTTTAGGTTTTTTAGGTTTTTTAATAATTTCTTGTTTAGTTTTAACTTCAGTTTTTCTAAGTTTCCATAGTCTTGTAATAAAAGTGTATAATACAATTAAACCAGCGAATAATACAATAATACCACCAATACCATTAACAGCACCAGCAGTACTAGCAGTAAATGCTGCATCCATACCTGAACCAACTAAAACTGGTTTCTGCATCTCAGCAACAGAAACTAATACATTAGGGAAACCGGAACTAGCTGCGGCTTCTTGCAAATTAGATAATGTTGTAAATTGGCCAAATAAACTTACAAAACCATCGACACCTCTAACTGCAACAAGTATAATAACACCGATAATCGCTAATAAAACAATTGAATATAAATCTCTCTGGTGTAAAAACCATGACAATCTACTCGAGTATTCACTAACATCATTATCCCCAATTTTAAATATATAACATAGAATTAGGTAGACAACAGCAAATACTGCCATAACACCTATGTAAAATACATAACCTGTCCAGGAAAGTGCAAATAGACCAATCGATAGCATAGACAGTATAGCAAATACTATCTTTAAAATAATATTCTTCGACCGCAGACTCTCCATAAAGAACAATATGAAGAATAATGAAAATATGAAATAAAACATATCTGTATCAAAAAATCCTGGATACGTGTGCGCAAAGTAGTTAGGCGCTAAAGCTATGAGTAAAGAAGCAGTAACTGCCCCATAATTATTAGTTAGCCTCCTAGTAAATATAAATGCTGGAATTACAGCAAAACAAGATATTAAAGCTCCTGTCCAGAAAGCTACTTCCCTTACATCATATGAATCTTGATATCCTGCAAATAATCCAAAAATATTTGATCCAATACCTGAGTTAGCAAAGTCATAGACCATTTTTGTCGTATAAACAATACCCATCTCATATGTAATCGGCTGCCCATCAGGAGCCATCCTATGATCATCAAAAGGACTTCCATTAACTAACCTATCACCTACATTACCATGAGTAATATAATTATTAGTCAATCTATAGTTATAATATGAGTCCATTTCACTGAAATAAGGAAGTCCATGAGCATCAATATAATCTCCTTTGACATCATCTGAAAGATAATTTAAATCTGCCGCAGGAGCTCTTAATGCAAAAACAAAGGCAAATAGAATCAAAATAAGAATTATTGATGTACCTATTGTTACTAACGTTTTTTTATTCATTGAAAACCTCTTTTATTTCGTATAAATGCTATTTGATTGAAAAAAAATAACATGAATTAAATTAAAATTTTAAAATTATAAAAATAAAGATATAGTAATAATATCTCTATTCTAATATATATTAATCTTAACATTATTAAGTATTTGTATTTTAAAAAAGAAAAAAAGAATTAAAAAATTATTTAGAATTTTTTAATATATTGTCTAATTCATCTAATGAACATGTAAATCTACATTTAGGAAAAGATTTACAACCAACAAAATCACCATATCTTCCAGAACGTTTAATAAGTTTACCACCACACTCCGGACATACCCCAAGGATTTCTTCAACAGCAGGTTTAGTTTTATCCTTACCACAGTTAGGATCAAGACATGCATGAATTGGAGGTTTACTTCCAAATGAAATCATAGGCAAACCACATTTATCACAAGTTTGTTTTAAAAATCTTGCACCCTTAGGAAGTGAATATATAACAGTACAATCAGGATAATTAGTACAACCTACAAAAGACTGTTTAGTTTTAGGAGAATATCTTTTAGTGAGTTTTCCACCACAAACACAGTCACAAATAATGTTACTTTCCTGATAAGCACCATATATTTTAGAACCTATTTCTTTTTCATTTTTCTTAACATCATCTAAAATAGAGATAACATCCTCTTTACCTTCACTAATAACATTTTCTTTTGTTATTTTGTCTTCATCAATATGTTCTAATTTATTTTCAAGATCTCTAGTTAATTCTTCACTTGTTAAATTATTACAATACTCAGATAAAGTATCAATAATATTTTCACCAAGCTGATTAACTTCAATTTGACGTCCAGATATATATTTTCTATCATATAATTTAGCAATAATATCTGCACGAGTTGCTTTTGTACCTAATTCCCTTTTTTCAAGTTCACGAATAAGAGAAGCTTCATTATAACGAGCAGGAGGTTTAGTTTCTTTTTCCTCAGAGATAATTTCATTTACTTCTATTACATCCCCTTCTTTAACATCAGGGAAAATATCATTATCAATCTTTCTATAAGGATAATGTTCCATCCATCCTTTATGAGTTACTCTTCTACGTTTAAAAGAAAATAGCTCATCAGCTATGTTAATTTTAGCATTTAAATTCTCAAATTTAGCTTCTTCAAAGAACACTGAAATAAACCTATAAACAATTAAATTATAAATTTTAAACTCATCTTTATTTAACTTAGTTGGTAAAATTCCAGTAGGATGGATTGCAGGGTGAGCAGCATCTTCCTTTTTACCTTCATGAGGTTTTAATTTAGATGGAAGAGCATCAATATGAACTTTAAACTCAGAATTATTTTTTAATTGTGAGAATATATTTTTAAAATCAAGACTTTCAGGAAGTTTTTGAGAGCTAGTACGTGGATAAGAAGTATAACCTGCAGTATAAAGATTTTGAGCAATAAGTTGAGTTTTTTTAGGAGAAAATCCAAAAAGAGTATGGGCCTCTGATTGAAGACCACCTAAATTAAATGGAACTGGAGGTTTTGTAATACTGTTAGATATTTTAATAGAATCAACAATACCATCCTTACCTTGGCATTTATTAAAAAT
>JABUVA010000016.1:8867-16199 GCA_021442885.1 Methanobrevibacter sp.
TTCATCTAAAGCTTCTTCGACTTCTTCAGCCTCTTCAACTTCAACTTCAACATCTTCAGCAGCAGCTTCTAACTCAGCTTCTTCAGCTTCGTCTTCAATTTCTTGTTCAACAGCAGTTTCTTCAGCAATATTGGCAGTTAATTGATTATTAATTTCTTCAAAGACATCATTTAAGTCTTTACCTTCAACAACTATATCAGCTATTTCTTTTACAGAAGGTTTTGCATTAAAAGCAATACCAATTCCAGCTGCTTCAATCATGGAAATATCATTTGCTCCATCACCAACAGCTACAACTTCTTCTAAAGAAATACCTTTCTCATCAGCAAGGTCTTTTAAAACATCTAGTTTAGTACCAGAAACTAAAGGACCTTCTACTTCACCAGTCAATTTACCATCTTCAACAATGAAACTATTAGTGAAAATGTAATCAACGCCTAATTTTTCTTTAATTACATCAGCCACTACATCAAAACTACCACTAATAATAGCTATATCTAAATCTTCATTTTTTAAATTATTGATAGCTTCTTCAGCAGAAGTCATAAATACAAGTTCATCAGCAACTTTTTGAATATCCTCAATTGAAATTCCTTCAAGAAGTTTAACACGATCTTTGATAGCAGTTTCAAAGTCAATTTCCCCAAGCATAGCCTTTTCAGTAATTTCAGCTATTTCCTCTTCAACATTTGCTAATTTTCCTATCTCATCTATTGCTTCACCATCAATAATAACATTATCTAAATCAAATACTACAAGTTTAATCAACTATACCACCAATTATATTAAATCTAGCTCACTTAATCTATCATGAGCTCTTTCGACACCAAGTTTGGCATCGTCACGGGTTTTAGCTCCAGTACATACAACTTTACCAGAACCAAATAATAAAAGAACTACTTTAGGATCAGATAATCTATATACTAATCCTGGGAACTGTTCAGGTTCATATTCTGTATCTTCAAGTTCTAAAGCTACAGCTTCTAAATTTAATGTGGATTCTAAATTACCAGAAGCCACGATATTTTGAATTATAATCTCAAATTCATGAGGAATTTCAGGATCGATTTCCCTCATTAAATCAACAGTTTTTTTAATTGCTAATTTTGAATCATCAATTGATTTAGCACCAGTACAAACAAGTTTTCCAGAACTAAAGATCAAAGCTGCTGTTTTAGGATCTTTAAGTTTGAAAACTAAACCTGGAAACTGTTCACGATTAAATTCCACACCTTCTAAAGCTTTGGAAATATCAGTAAGAACAATATCTTTTCCAATACTTGCAGAAGCCACAATGTTTTCAATTTTTATATCAACATCGGTCAATAAAAAACCTCCAATTAACTTTGTTAAAATGAGTAAGTAAGAATTTAAAATTTCCTTAAATTATTACTATTAAATAATATAATATAAATACTATATAAAGTTATGTTTATTGTAACACAAAATTGCAAAATTCCATAAAAAATAAAAATAAAAAATGGATATGATACTATGATTGAAGTAGAAGTTAAAGCAGAAATTAATGATTTTGATAAAATGGAAGAAAAAATATTAAAACTAGGAGCAGTTAAAACAAAAACAGAATTTCAAGAAGATTTATATTTCAATAGCCCCATAGTTGATTTTGCCAAAACTGATGAAGCTTTAAGAATACGAACAACAAAAAATGATAATATAGAAAATATTTTTATAACATATAAAGGGCCAAAAATAAATAAAAAAGCTAAAACTAGAAAAGAAGTTGAAATAGCTATTGAAGATGCTTTAAAAGGAAAAGATATCCTTGAAAGCATTGGTTTTAAACAAGTAAGAGCTGTTAGAAAAAATAGAAAATACTATAATTATGAAAATTTTGAGATAAGTCTTGATGATGTAGAAGGATTACGACCATATATGGAAATTGAAATAACATTACCTGATGGAACTGATTATAACGAAGCACAAGAAAGTATTTTCGATTTATATAAACAACTAGGCATTACAGATGGCTTTGAAACAACATCATACCTAGAATTATTAGAAAATAAGAACTGTTAAATATTATTAAAAATTTCTTGAACTTCTAAAATAACAGTTACAAAGTCTTTTAAATTAGAATCAAAAGCAGGTAATAAATCTAAGTATTTAAAAGAGAAAACATCTTCTTTAAGATGAGAATATTTATTTAAAAAATCATCTTTACTAATTTTTCCATTATTTACTCTTTCAAATTCTAATTTACATCGAGAACACTCTAAAATCAATGAATTTATTTTATTAATCTCAATATCAACTTGTTTAAAAGCATTTTTAAGCTCTAACAATGTTTTAATGTATTGAGCTAAACTAGAATCAAAATATGGAATTATATCCAAATATTTAAATGAAGAAATTTTATTTTCAAATGATTCTACATCTTCTGGAAGTTTAAGTTCTTTATTATAATCATCTACAATTGGTTTTAATTTATTAACCTCAGAAATTTCACTATAAACATTATCAAAGAAGTTATCAATTTCTTTAATATCATCATAAGGAATTTCAAGTGAAGAGTCAAAAACTTGTAATGATTTAAGATAATCTAAATCAATGATTGTTAATACTTCTTTATAGCTATTTAAACGTTCAATTTTAGAATTACTATTAACTGAACTATCATTAAGATAATTTAAAAGAATTGAAACTTTAAAATTATCAAAATCAAGATCATTGATTTTAGAATTAATATCATCAATATAATCTAAAATATGTTTATAGCTAGAAAATTGATTTTTGCCTATAAATTCACAATATTCTTCTTTAAAATCTGTTAAATCATTGTTAAAAGAGGATAATTGTTTAAAAAATTCTAGATTAATGCCACTATCAATATCTATAACCCCATCCCATTTCTCATTAAATGAAACCCAATCTTTTTTAAATGATTCTTTTTTATCTAAGTGGTTTTTCTTATTAACTAACTTCATCCACTGATCATCGAAATTATCAAAGAATTTTATAGTTTTTTTAATATCATCTGTATTATTTAATAGCTTTAGATATTTAAATGAAAACAAATCTTTTTTAAAATCAGAGTAGCTATCTAGGAATTTGTGTTTTGTAAAATCATCTACAATTCCATTAATTAAATTGTCAAATTCCTTATAAAAATTAGGTATTTTTGAATTTAGAACAATTACTTTTTCACTCTCAAAATCAATTTCATTAAATGTTGTTTTTATATCTTTAACTTGATTTATCAATTCCTTATCTTCAGGAGAAAAATAAGGAATAATATCTAAATATTTAAATGATGTGATTTTTTTCTTAAATTCATCATGATTACTAGGTTTTTTAGAAAAGTGAGAAAAATATCTTCTAAAATCATTAAAATACTGTTTTAAATCTTTAATATCATCTAATTCTCTATAAACATCTCTAAACAATATTTGAACATTATCACATTCATTAATTACATTATTGAAACTTGAATCATATTCTCCTAAAAAATTAAAGCATTTATATTTCAGGATATTGTCTAATTTAGAATCTACATATTTAACATATTCTATTTTATAATCCTCATCTACAGTTTCATCATTTAAATTAGAAAAAATATTATCAACTGTTAAATTATAAGATTTAATTCTGCTTAAAAATCTATCTAATTTGAAAATAAATTGAATACCATCATAATAATTTTTTAAAAACTCTTTATACCTATCATTTTCAATTATAATAGTTTCTGGAAAATCATAATCATCATATGAATCTTTAAAATCTTTAGCATCAACAAAGAATTCTTTACCATAAGAATTCCCTATATTTTTAAAAAAATTCTCCCACTTAAATAAGCTTTCTAAATCATTAATTAATTTATTCTCAACATCTTTATTTGATGAAAAAATAGATTTAACTTTACCAAATCCTTTATCTTCAGTTAAATAATGATAAACTTCAAAACCACAGTTATCACATTTAACAACATCTAAAGAGTTATATTCTCTCTCACAATTAGGACAAATTTTTTTAAGCAACAACTCACCTTTGTTATACTCATTATACATTATTGCAATTTATTTATTATATAATTTTATAACAATAAAAAACAAAAGATATATTTATAATAATTTTATTAATTAAATTTAAAATTAGATAAGAAGAGTGGACATTTTGAAATATCATATTAGCCATTATAATAAAGAAGCTGAATTAAATTTTCCTAAAGACATTACCATTTATGATACTACTTTAAGAGATGGAGAGCAGACCCCTGGAGTTTGTTTTAGTCTTGAGGACAAATTAGAAATAGCTAGGAAATTAGATCAATTTAAAATTCATCAAATTGAAGCTGGTTTTCCAATCGTATCTGAAAGAGAACGTGAATCTGTTAAATCAATTACTAGTGAAGGTTTAGATGCTCAAATTCTCTCACTTGCCCGTACTAAAACTCAAGATATTGATGCTGCCTTAGACTGTGATGTTGATGGAATTATCACTTTTATTGGTACTTCTGATATTCATTTAGAACATAAGATGCATATTGGACGTCAAGAAGCATTAAACATCTGTATGAAAGCTATTGAGTATGCTAAAGACCATGATTTATTTGTAGCTTTTTCTGCTGAAGATGCTACAAGAACTGATTTAGATTTCTTAAAAAGAGTATACAAGACAGCTGAAAGTTATGGTGTTGACAGAGTTCATATTGCTGATACTGTAGGTGCAATCACTCCACAAGGTATGAGCTATCTTTTAACAGAGCTTAGAAAAGATGTGTCCGTTGATATTGCACTTCACTGCCATAATGATTTTGGTCTTGCTGTTATAAATTCAATATCAGGGCTTTTATCTGGAGCTAATGCTATTTCAACTACTGTTAATGGTATTGGAGAAAGAGCAGGAAATGCATCTTTAGAAGAATTAATAATGACCCTTAAAATATTATATGGAAAAGATTTAGGGTTTAAAACTAAATATATTAAAGAATTATCAGAAATAGTATCTAAAGCTAGTGAACTTCCAGTACCTTACAACAAGCCTGTTGTTGGTAAAAACATATTTAGACATGAATCTGGAATCCATGTAGATGCTGTAGTTGAAGAACCATTAACATACGAACCATATATTCCAGAACTTGTAGGACAAAAAAGACAACTTGTTTTAGGAAAACATTCAGGTTGTAGAGCTGTAAAAGCTAAATTAGATGGTTGTGGAATGGAAGTAACTGATGATGAACTTCTTGAAATTGTTGGTAAAGTTAAACAAAGTAGAGAAGAAGGAAAATACATAAATGACGAAGTATTTAAAGAAATCGTTAAAAGTTGTAATGATGAAAAAAAGGAATAACAATGAATATTACAGAAAAAATATTATCAAAAAAAGCAGGTTATGAAGTAACACCTGGAGAAATCATTGAAATACCAGTAGATTTAGCAATGTCCCATGATGGAACATCCCCACCAGCAATAAAGACTTTTGAAAAAATAGCTAGTGATGTTTGGGATAATGATAAAATAGCTATTGTTTTTGATCATAATGTACCTGCAAATACCATAGGTTCTGCAGAATTTCAAAAAGTTTGTAGAAATTTTATAAATGAACAAAAGATTAATAAGAATTATATTCATGGTGAAGGAATTTGTCATCAAGTATTACCTGAAATGGGGCTTGTAGAACCTGGAAAAGTTATTGTAGGTGCAGATTCACATACTTGTACTTATGGTGCTTTTGGTGCATTTTCCACAGGTATGGGAGCTACTGACTTAGCTATGGTTTATGCAACTGGAAAAACATGGTTTATGGTTCCTGAAGCTAATAAAATGATTGTTACTGGAGAAGTAAATGAATATACTGCTGCAAAAGACATAATTTTAAATATAATTGGAGATATTGGAATAGCTGGTGCAACTTACCAAACTGCTGAATTTTGTGGTGAAACAATAGAAAATATGGGTGTTGATGGAAGATCAACAATGTGTAATATGGCTATTGAAATGGGTGCTAAAAATGGAATTATGGAACCAAATAAAGAAGTAATTGACTTTGTATCTAAAAGAACCCATAAAAAACCATCACAACTTAATATTGTTAAATCTGATGAAGATTCTATTTATAAAAAAGAGTTAGAATATGATGTTAGTGATTTAGAACCTCAAATTGCATGCCCAAATGATGTTGATAATGTTAAAGACATCTCTAAAGTAGAAGGTACAGCTATTGATCAATGTTTAATTGGTTCTTGTACAAATGGAAGATTATCTGATTTAGAAGATGCATACAACATTCTTAAAGATAATAAAATTAATAATGATGTTCGACTTCTAATACTTCCTGCTTCACGTGAAATCTATAAAGAAGCTATTAAACGAGGTTATATTGATGCATTTATTGATGCTGGAGCTATTATATGTAATCCTGGTTGTGGCCCTTGTCTTGGTGGACATATGGGAGTATTATCTGAAGGAGAAGTTTGTATTTCTACCACTAATAGAAATTTTAAAGGAAGAATGGGAGATCCAAAATCTGAAGTATATTTAGCTAATGCTAAAGTAGTAGCTTCCTCAGCAATTGAAGGAGTTATAACTCATCCAAAGGACATAGTGAATTAAAATGCCATTAAATAAAAACGAAGCTAATAAGCGATTAATTGAAAAAATAAATGATGTTGAAAAGGATAACAATAAAAGATTTTCTAACACTCAAAAAATATTATTAACAACAGATGGTTCTATTACTGCAATTTTAGATGTTTTATATGGAAAAATTGATTTATCAACATTAGAACAACATACTGAAACTGCAACTGAAGAAAATGCAAAATTAGTTAATACTGAAGCTGGCAAGGATATTAATTTTAGGGAAATTATAATGCATAAAGATGATAAACCATTGATATATGCAGTGTCATACATTCCATTAGATAGACTCACTGAAGAAATTAAGTGTGATTTGATGAGTGCAGATATACCAATTGGTAGAATTCTTAAAAATTATAACATTGAATCAAGAAGAGAAATAAACAACATCTTTATTGAAAAACCAAATGAAACCCTAAAAGAACTTTACAAAACAGATGAAGACTTCTTATCAAGAGACTATGTAATAATACATAAAGGTGAAATCCTAATGTGGATTAAAGAATCATTCCCAATTAGCTACTTCACAGAAATATAATAGAGGTTTTAAAATGGGAGTTAAATTAAAAGACATAATAGAACCCCAACCAATAAATTTTAAAGATTTAAAAGGAAAATCAGTTGCAATTGATGCATTTAACACACTTTACCAATTCCTATCAATAATACGTCAAAGAGATGGAACCCCATTAATTGATCAAAATGGAGAAATAACCTCACATTTAAGTGGAAT
>JABUVA010000016.1:16243-17771 GCA_021442885.1 Methanobrevibacter sp.
TTTATGTCTTTGATGGAAAATCACCTGAACTTAAAAAAGAAACACAACAAGAACGCCATCAAATTAGAGATGAATCAGAACAAAAATGGAAAGAAGCCCTTAAAAAAGGAGATGAACAAGAAGCACGTAAATATGCAATGAGATCATCAAAACTATCACCATACATAATAGAATCCTCAAAAAAACTCTTAACATACATGGGAATACCTTATATTGAAGCCTGTGGAGAAGGTGAAGCACAAGCATCATATATGGTTCAAAAAGGAGATGTATGGGCAACAGCATCACAAGATTACGACTGCCTTCTCTTTGGATCTAAAAGAGTAATAAGAAATTTAGCTATAAACTCAAATTTAGGAAACCTTGAATATTACGAACTTAAAAAAGTTCTAAAAACTTTAAACATAACAAGAGAACAGCTAGTAGAAATGGGAATACTAATTGGAACAGATTTTAACGAAGGAAAAAAAAGAGTTGGTGCTAAAACAGCTTTAAAATATGCTAAAAATGGAAGTTTAGATAATATATTTAAAAAATTTGAGAAAGAATCAGAACAAGACTTAGAAGCTGTTAAAGAAATATTTTTAAACCCAAATATAAAAAAATATGATAAAATAAAATGGAAAAAGCCACAAAAGGAAAAAATTAAAGAGTTTTTATGTGAAAAACACGGCTTTTCAGAAAATAGAGTTGAAAATGCATCTAAAAAACTTAAAAATTTAAATTCAAGCCAAAAAAGTTTAGAAGATTGGTTCTAATATAACTTCCTCAATCATCTAAATAAAATCCAAAAATACCTAAAATTCCAGTAAACACAACAGCACTATAAGTAGAAAATCTTTCAACAAGACCAAAATAGATTGGAGGTACTATATTACTTCCAATAGCTCCTATAAACATAAAAATCAATGCTAAAATAGATAAAAAACTTAAAATTTTATCATCATCTTTAAATGAACCAATAGCTATTAAAATAAGAGACATGATTGATAAAATAACTACACAAATAGTTACTACATAAACATGCATAAATGTTTAAAAGCTTTCTGGATTACCTAAAGGAAATAGGAAATATCCAATAGCAGAAATAAGATTCATTAATGTAAATAAATAAATTCCAGTTTTAAATATAGTATTTTTATTTTTCACTAAAATACAAACTGAAATACAACACAAACAAGCACACAATCCATAAATATCAGATAATGAAGATGCAACAAAAAATGACTGTGCATTAGCTGCTGTTAAATCACTAACAGCCTAAGATAACCAATTATATCCTGGGTAAAACATAGCTCCTACAAAATCATGGAGAATGTAAAAAATTACCCCAACAATACCTAATAAACTTATTTTATTTACAATATTTTTATTCATAATAACTAATTATAGAAAGATACATGAAAAATTAATTATTGTTAAATTAAGATTAATAAAATTAGCTAATTATTTTTCTTTAATTCTTGAATTTCTTTTAATAGCTTTTTAATTTCTTCATCTTTTTCTTCTAACTCCTTACTTTGCACTA
>JABUVA010000016.1:18095-24315 GCA_021442885.1 Methanobrevibacter sp.
ATTTTATTTATAGGTATGTTATTGTTAACTTTGTTTTTAAGTTGACTTAACATTTTATCGCCATTTATTAATTTTGTTGAATATATGTACGATTTACATGAACAGTCCTTGTCTTTGGTGTACCAGTTTATGGTGCAGCTATCTCTTTTGTTGTAGTTTGTTGTTATCATTATTGGTTTTACATCAAGATAATTTTTTTTATATATGCTTAGACAGTATTTGCCTTGTTTTATTGTTGCTTTTTTGATTGATTTTCCTGATTCACATTCTATGGATAGCATTTCATTTTTGTTTGCTGAATATGCAACTTTATCCGCTATGTGTGCTCCATCGCTTATGGAGGTGTATTCTGATTCTGCATACTCTACTATTCTATCGTCTTTGCCCATTAACTCAAATAAAATATTCAAGTCTTCTTCACAATGACCTTTAAATCTCTGATCTATGTCCTTATGTATTTCTATGTCTCTAAATCGTTTATCATCAGTTATATATTTTTCAAAAATTTTTAATACCTCCTAATGATTAAATAAATAAACAATCTTATTTAAAGTATAATAGTATTTAAAATTATTTATTTTTTATAAAACAATATTATATTTATTTAATTAAATTTTAAAGTAATTATAATAAATTAAATTGAAAACAATCTTATATGATAAAATCAATATTATATGATAAAAGTTTTTTTAATAACTCTCTATTATGACACCTAATAGACTACATAAATGAAATCAAAAAATGTTAAATTAACAAAATAAAGAATGAAAATTTTTTTATAAATGTTTAATTAAAATATTAAATAAGTTATATCAATTAGAAGGTGAAAAAATGGATAAAGACCAAATAATTAAAGACATATTAGAACTTAGAGAGGAAAAAATGGCATGTGCACCATCTACATTAATTGGAGTTTGTAGAAACATTGATTGTGATTTAACAGAAGAGGAACTTGCACTTTTAAGTAGTGGTTTTGGTGGTGGAATCGGTGGAAACACAGAACCTGGAACATGTGGAGCAATAGCTGGTGTAACAATAGCTTTAGGATTAAAATTAGATGATGCAGGTAAAATTAAAAAAATATCTAAAATAATATTCGATGACTTTAAAAAAGAATTTGGATTTGTAGAATGTAATAAGCTTACAGATAATGGTGATGATAAAACTCATTGTACTGGATACTGTGAGTTTGTAGGTGAAAGATTTGTAGATTTAGTTTAAATGCTAAATACACTTTTATTTAATATGGGGGAAAATCCTGACCAAAAATAAGTTTAGCATATTTAATAGCTAATTTTGCTTGTTCTAAATAGTTTTCCATGATTTTCTTTTCATATTCTTTTCTTGATGAAACAATAGCTAACATTTTAAGAAGTTTTTCATAAACCTTAACAGATTTTTTTAAATCAAAATTATATTCTTCACAAACTTCAGGATTTAATTTATCCAAACAAGGAAATTCAAGAGTTTGACAAATAGTACTTCTTGGAAAATAATCTTTTCTAACTAAAGGTGAAACAGAGCTTAATAAAATATAGTCTCCTAAATCTAATAGTGGAGGAACACCTGTTTCATCATATCTTTCCATTGATGTTAATTTATTGAAGTTTTTAATATTATAACAATGTAATTCTATATAGAAATCTGGCTTAATTTTTTGAATTAAACCTAAAATAGTCTTTCCAATATCTGATTCATAATAACGAGGATCAATAGTAGAAATATACTCTGATTTGTCAAAATTAATAATAAAAATCTGGCCTTTAGAGAAATCAGATTTTTTTAAAGATTTTAAAAATTTAATAGAAGTTTTTCCTTCATTTCCATGAAGACCTCCAACAAACAATTTTATTGAACCCTCTCCATTGTCAATATGTCTAAAATAAACCATAATAAAAATTGTAATTTATAGATATATATAATTATACAAATTAACAAAATTTAATTATAATTATTGATAAAAATAATAATAATCATGTGGAGAGAGATATTATGGTTAAAAATATTAATGAAATGAACGATGAAGATTTAGACAATATTGATTTAGGTCATTTAATTTCAGATGTAAATAGATTTTTTAGTAGCTTTGTTGATAAAAAATTATCTCCTTATAATATAACAAGTAGTCAAGCCCAGTTTTTAGGAGTTTTATTTGAAAAAGATCATATTTCCCAAGAAGAAATATGTAGCATATTAGATATGACTGAAGGAACTGTAGCTAGAACTATAAAAAGATTAGAGGACAAAGGATTTGTAAAACGTGAAGTTAATCCTAACGATAGAAGGAAAAAAGTCGTTATATTAACTGATTCTGGAAGAAACACTATGGCAGAAATAATAAAAAGTAGTATAGAAGTTAAAACCAGAATAGAAGAATCTATACCTAAGGAAGATATAAGAAATTTTAAAGTTACAATACTTCAAATGGTTAATTTCTTAAAAGAATAAAAAAAAGAAGGATTATGTTCCTTCTTGCCAATTATTCATATATTCTTTTTGGCGTTCTGATAAAGTATCAATTTCAATACCCATAGATTTTAATTTTAGAGTAGCTACGGTATTATCAATCTCATCAGGAGCTTTTTGAACATTAATTGGTAATTTGTTATTTAATATGTATTTAGCTGAAAGTGCTTGAACAGCAAAACTCATATCCATAATTTCAGCAGGATGGCCTTGACCACGTGCAGCTGCAAGGTTTACAAGTCTTCCATCTGCAAGTAAGAATATTTTCCTACCATCTTTCATTGTAAATTCTTCAATACTTTCACGAACTTCTTTTACACTACTTGATTGTGATTCTAAATCTTGTCTATTAATTTCAACATTAAAATGGCCAGAATTAGCTAGCATACATCCATCTTTCATGTATTTAAAGTCATCCCCATGAATAATATTAATATTTCCTGTAACAGTAATTATTAAATCAGCTAGTTTTACAGCTTCTCTAATTTTCATAACTCTAAAACCATCCATTCTAGCTTCAAGTGCTCTAATAGGATCAATTTCTGTTACAATAACATTAGCTCCGAGACCTTGTGCCCTAGTGGCAACACCACGACCACACCAACCATATCCACAAACAACAAGAGTTTTACCAGCTATTAACATATTAGTAGTTCCCATAATAGCATCAAAACTAGATTGGCCAGTACCATAACGATTATCAAATAAATATTTAGTATAAGCATCATTTACAGCAACAACAGGGAATTTTAAAGCCCCATCTTTATTCATAGCTTCTAATCTATGAACACCAGTTGTTGTTTCTTCACATGCCCCCATAATATTATCTAAAACATCCTTTCTTTCATTATGAAGAACCATAATCATATCTGCACCATCATCAATGATAATATCTGGTTTATGATCAAGAACAGCATTAATAGTTTCATAATATTCTTCATCACTCTGTTCTCTCCAACCATAAATATTAAGACCTAATTCCACACCACCAGCTACTGCATCATCATGAGTAGATAATGGGTTACAACCAGTCATAGCTACTTCAGCTCCTCCTGCTAGTAGAGTAAGACCTAAATTAATAGTTTTTGGTTCTAAATGTAAACATGATCCAATAGTAATGCCTTCAAAAGGTTTGGTTTCTTCAAATTCTTTTTTAATATGTTCAAGAACAGGCATGTGTTTTTGAACCCATTCTATTTTTCTTACACCTTCCGGTGCAAGTGACATGTCTTTTACTTTACTCATAACATCACCAATATTATAATTTTATATTGATTATTAATTATTAAATATTTTGTAAAAAAATAGCTATTGGGAAAAATATATTTAATTAATTAATACATAATTAATTTGATGGAAATAACTGTAAAAGATATTTTTAAAATGTCATTGAAAATGACAGGAAAAAATAAAAGATTTGTTTTAATAGTATTTGCTCTACTTTTTATACTTAATATATGTATAGCTATGCATGAAGCTGGTGATACCCCATATGAGTTCATTATTGCAATAATAATAGTACTTGTATACATTTTATTTGTAGGTTCACTAGCCTATTTTACTGAAAAGATTATAAGTGAATCTAGTAATCCTCCCGAATATGACTATAATTGGGTTTTTAGAAAAGGAATTCATGAAGCATTATTCTTTACAGTTTATATAGTAATAGAATTTGTAGTTTATTATGGATTTGATTATATTATAGATCTTTTTCCAGACTATGATGACATACTAATAATTGCAAAATTTTTAATCTTAGGTGTAATAACAATACTTCCAATGGCAGCTATGATTAATGTATTTTTACATGATGAAAAATTTAAATATGGATTGAAAGTAAAACAATTACTTCATTTAATATTAAACCTAAAAACATCCTATTTCATTACTATTGTTATAATAAGATTAGTTATTGAAAATATAATATTCATAGCTCCAGTTTCACAGGGATTTACATTAACAAATATTATAATATCAATTTTAAGTATTATTATAATATCATTCTTATATGTTATAGTTCAATTTATAAGTACTCTAGGTATTGTAATTAGTAATAAAAATCAATATAGAAGTCAATTATTAAAAAAGTTTGAATCAATATAATTTAAAGATTCATTAATTTTATTTAGCTATTGAAAAATATATTAAATAAAAAATACAAAGAAAAGACTATATGCAGAAAATTAGCACCAAAGATATTTTTAAAATGTCATTAAAATTGACACTTTCCAATAAAAAAATTATTTTAATATTGTTCGTTCTAATTGTTATAATAAATTTATGTATGGTCATAATAGAGAGGCGGATTAATATCTATTTGGTGCTTACATCTTTTATTATACTATTTATTATAACCCTTGTTCTTTCAGGAACTGTAGCTTATTTTACAGAAGAAATAATAAGCGATTTAGATAATCCTCCTAAATTTAATCTTAAATGGATTTTTATAAAAGGAATTCGTGAAATATTCTTCACCATTTACATGATTATAAATACTATAGTAATAATGGGATTTGAAGTTATTATAAATCTTTTTCCAGACTATGATGATTTATTATTAATTGTAAAATTTTTGATATTAAGTGTGTTAACACTACTTCCAATGACAGCTATGATTAATGTATTTTTACATAATGAAGAATTTAAATATGGATTAAAGTTAAAACAATTATTTAATTTAATATTTAACCTAAAAACATCCTATTTTATTATTCTTGTTATAATATGGATAGCTATTGAAAATATGGTATACATAAAATCATTTTCAGAAGCACTATTAAATGGAATATCCTTAATACCACTTGTAGAATCCATCTTAATTTCAGTTATAGTAGCATTTTTATTTGTTCTTGTTCAATTAATGGGGATTATATTTATTATAGTTAGTAATGAGAATCAATACCAAGATAAATTAATATCTGAACTTAAATCTCTATAAATACTTAAATTTTAACTTTAGTTTAATTCTTTTCTTTAAATAGATTAATAGCTAATATGCTAACAAGTTAATAATGTAATAAATAACCGAAATACTTATATTAAATAAAAATTATAGTATTATTATACTGTGCCGGGGTGGCTCAGCTGGTTAGAGCGCACGGCTCATAGGGTAATTAAGCAGTGCTCTGACAATACCTGGGATACCGTGAGGCCGCGGGTTCGAATCCCGCTCCCGGCATCTTTAATCCCAGGTTTAAACTTTTTTAAAAATATAATAAACTTTTTTTGAAAATAATTAAATTTATTAATTAGCCACTTTAGAAAAATTAAATTAATAAAGAATTATATAAATAAATACTATGCCAATTAGATTTAAAGATGGTGGGTACTGGGAGATAATAACTCGCCAAATGAGTATTGTAACTAAAAGTGAGCAAACAAGATTTAAAGATGGAAAAATAGCTGTAATAGGATGTGGAGGCATAGGTGGTGATGCAATAGCTATGCTAGCCCGTATGGGTATTGGAGAACTAGTTTTAATTGATGAAGATAAATTTGATTTATCTAATTTAAACAGACAAGCATTATCTAATTTTGAAAATATAGGTCTCTCTAAAAGTGATGTTGCAAAAGAAACTGTAAGGAAAATAAACCCTTACACTAATGTTATATCTTATAATGAACGTTTAACTGAAGATAATATAGAAAAACTAGTTGCTGATTGCGATGTTATCATTGATGCTGTTGATAACTTAATAACTAGAATAATATTATCAAGATATGGTAAAGAAAATAAAATCCCTTTTATTCATGG
>JABUVA010000016.1:25206-27059 GCA_021442885.1 Methanobrevibacter sp.
TATGATAAAGCAGGATACTTTGATGTAGAACCATTAGACATGAGCCCTGACTTTAGAAGAGAATTAACCATAAACCTAGAAGAACTTGATTTTGAAGTAGAAGCTTCACACCACGAAGTAGCACCAGGTCAAAATGAAATTGCATTTAAATTTAAAGACGCTTTAAAAACTGCAGATGCTGTAATTACTTTTAAACAAGCTATTAAAGCAATTGTAGATAATATGGCTACATTTGATCAAATGGATTATAAAGTAACATTTATGCCAAAACCATTCTTTGGAGTAAACGGTAGTGGAATGCACTGCCACCAATCAGTATTTAAAGGAGATAAAAACTTATTTTCAGACCCAAATAGTGAAACTGGATTGTCTAAAGATGCAATGCGATTTATGGGAGGATTACTTAAACACGCACCAGCTGTAACAGCTATTACAAACCCTATTGTAAACTCATACAAACGTTTAGTGCCAGGTTATGAAGCTCCAGTATATATGGCATATGGTCTTAAAAATAGATCAGCATTAATTAGGGTTCCATCAGCACGTGGAAAAGCAACACGTATTGAATACAGATCACCGGACCCAGCATGTAACCCATATTTAGCATTTGCAGTTATGTTAGAAGCAGGAATTGATGGTATTAAAAATAAAATAGACCCAGGAGATCCTGTAGAAATTAACATATATGAGTTAACTGAAGAAGAAAGAGAAGAACGTGGAATTAAAGTTCTACCTTCAAGTTTATGGGAAGCATACCATTCACTTGAAGAAGACCCATACATACTAAACGCTCTTGGTAAACACATTAGTGAAAAATTCCTAGAATTAAAATACAAAGAATGGGACGAATACCGTGTGCAAGTATTCGGATATGAACAAAGAAAATACTTAGATATCTAAGTATTTTACTTTTCACTTTTTTGGAGTTTTTTCATGTCAGAATCAGAACATAGAATGATAGAAATATTAAGAATTCTCAATGACCAAAAAAAACCAACTGGATCTAAATTAATAGCTGACGAACTAAAAAATAAAGGATTTAATTTAGGAGAACGTGCAGTTAGATACCATATGAAGATTTTAGATGAAAAAGGATACACTGAAAAAATAGGTTATTCAGGACGACAAATAACTGATTTAGGACTTGAAAAACTCGAAAAAGGATTAGTATACGAACAAGTTGACTCAATTTATTCAAAACTTCAAGAAAGAATATATTTAACTGATTTTAATTATAAAACAAAAACAGGGAATGTTGTTGTAAATACATCAACAGTTTATAATAAAGAAACCTTAAAAATAATAAAAGACACCTTTGATAGTGGATTATGTGTAAGTCCTTATGTAAAATTTCAAAAAATTAACAAAGACATATGCAACGTTACAACAATATGTGGAACAACAATAGATGGAATTTTCTTAAACGAAGGAATATATTCACTTCCAATATATGGTGGGCTTCTAAAAATTGAAGATTATAAACCAACAAGATTTACAGAACTAATCTCTTATAAAAAAACCTCAATATCCCCATTAGATGCATTTATGGTCAAAGGAATGACCTCTGTAGGAGAGGTTATTGAAACTGGAGAAGGAGTAATTCCTGCAAATTTTAGAATAGTGCCTAGTCTTGCCCGAGAAAAAATAGACAGTATAGTAGAAAAATTAGAAAAAATCGGTATTGGTGGAGTTATAGCTATTGGAGATGATGGTGAAAACACCTTAGGAATACCTGTAAATGATGATGAAATAGGAATTGGAATCATTGGAGGAATTACACCATTTTGTGTTGCTCAAGAACAAAACTATAATATTGATATTAAAGTTGCTGAAGAAATTATAAACTTTAATCA
>JABUVA010000016.1:27064-36207 GCA_021442885.1 Methanobrevibacter sp.
AAAGTCTTGGAAAAATTGATGAATTCATCCTAAAAAGTTATAATAAAAATTATTATAAAAAAACTCCTTTTATACTCTCAAAAATGTGGAATTTAATTCAACAAGTCCAATTTGATATGAAAACCAAAAAAGGAGACATAATCTCCAACATATCCTATATAGATAAAGACGATATTGAAAAAGTAATAACAACAATGGAAGATAATTACAATAAAACTCCAGAATATATAAATCCTTATTATACTATTGTTGAACATCCTACTAATGATGATAAAGTAGGAATAGGAACTATTTGTAGCCTAACAATAGATGGAATTTTAATAAAAAATGGAATTATGTGTAGTTCCAAATATGGTGGACTATTAGAACTTTCAGAACATCCTTTATTTATAGATTTAATATCTTATAATGGCTCTTCAATAGATCCCCATAAAGTGTTTATATCAAAAGGTATGACCTCATTTAATGAGCCCTTAGAACATACAAAACTTTTAGCATCAATTAAAGAAGTTCCATTTATAGCTAGAAATTATGCTGTTGAAATTTTAAATGTGTTAAATGCACTTGATTTTTCAATATATAAAATAGGAAAACCTAGAGAATTGATTTATAATGCAAAAGTAGATAATTATAATTTAGGTATTGTTATTGGAAGTGGGCTTAATCAGATTGCCGCAATAAAAGAAAAAAACATTCCAATTGATGTTAAAGCTATGGAAATGTTAATACCATTTGAAAAAATGAATAAAATATAATAAAATAATTAATAGCTATCTTTTTACTATTTTTCTATAATAGATACAATAGATGGTTCATCACCATTTTTAGGAAAAATAGTGTATTCAATTAAATCGTTTTTAATTTCATAAACATCTATCTCAATAGTTGGGTTGATAGAATCAGCATCAAGACTTACTAAAATTTTAAACCCTGGTTTATTAAAATATTCAGAAAAATCAATGTTTAAAACTTCTCCTTCAGCAAATATTCTATTAAAAGCTATTTCTAAAGTATCATGAATTTCAAGATTTTCTTTTAAAAAATCAACAGCTTCATCAACTGTGAGTTTTAAGTTTTTCATTATCTCACCTATTAAATATTGATTAAAAAAAGAATAAAAAAGATTAAAATAAAATATAGCTATTTAAATAGCTATATCTATTATTAAATTACTACAACACAGACATCGTCGCCATCTTGAGGATAGATTGTGTATTCAATTAATTGATTTTTAATTTTAGATATATTAATTTCAACAGATGGGCTGTCATCCTCATTAATAAGGTTCATGAAAATTCTGTATTCTGGTTCTTCAATGTTTGTTACTTCACCTTTAGCAAATACTCTATTGTATCCAATAGCTAATGTGTCGTGTACATTGAGATTTTCTTCTAAAAAGTTTACTGCTTCTTCATTTTTAAGTTCTAATTTTTTCATATTTATCATCTCCTTTAAGTAACATACACTAGTACAACCTCATATATAAATGTTTACATTTTTACACCAAATAAATAATAACATGATAAAAATATTTTGATAAAACTGATTATATTATACTAATCTGCTTTTAACGAAAGATTTATATCAGCAGCACCAACAGAATCATTACTTCAAATAGATGATCATTTTAGGATTACAAATGTTGACAAAATTGACTATTGAACTTATTTTGATTTGGACTATTCACTTCACCTAATACAAATATTATAATGAGTGAAGTTCTATGAGATAGTCCTTTTGTATCTGTTGCTTAAGCATTTGTAAGAATTGTTGGACAAAGGACTAGCTTAGTTATACATACAATTATCTTCACATTTGTTGTGGAAGATGCCATAATAAATATGAGGAACTTGAATAATCTTACAGTAAGTTTACAAATTAAATCAATTGTATCAACAATACCAATATATGCAATAGCTACAATTGGTGTTTAGTTAGATTTAAACTTAAATAGCTAAAAAATTAATAAAAATTAATAAAAAAAGAGCAAATAGTTATTCAATTTCTATAACTATTTCATTATCATCTTTTATATGACGGAATTCAATTAAATCATCTTTAATTTCATTAAGATCGATTTCAACAGTCTGATTTAAAATTTCACCATTTAACTGCAAACTAATCCTAATACCTTCTCCAGTAACTTCATCTTCTTCCAATATGTTTAAAACTTCACCTGGAGCAAAAATTCTATTATATGAAAGCTCTAAAGTATCTCTAATTTGAACATTATCTCTAATATAATTAATTGCATCATCTGCAGACATTTGAATCTCTTTAACCATCATATCACCACTATTTTAAAAAAAAAGAAAAGAGAAGGAATTATAAATTCCTGTATTCTCTAATTGAAGTATATTCGTCGTCGATTTCTCCATATTCAGATAATTTTTCCCTGTTAGTTTCAGCACCTAAATATAAAGAACCTTTACCATTAAGACCAATATCTCCAGTGTATTTAATGAATTTTCCTTTGAAATCTTCGCCTTCAACTGTAGGATCTACTACAACACCTTCAAAGACAAAACCTTCAAGTAACCTACCTAATTTACCATGAATAACGATATTACCGTTTTTCATTTGTCCACCAGGCCAACGGTTAACATTACCATCAATTTCAATAAGACCTTTGGTCATGTGAATACCAGCTAAAATATCACAGTCTCCTTTGACGCGTATTTTACCACCAGTTAAACATTCACCACATTGTTTACCAGCATTACCGTAAACGATGATTTCTCCGCCAGTCATACCTCTCCATTCACCAATGTAAGAAGCACCAGTAAATTCTTTAGTGTTTCCAGTGATTTCAAGAATTCCACCAGACATTTCTCTACCAGCATGAGCAGCAGCATTACCATATACTTTAATGTGTCCTCCGGACATTTCAGCTCCAACGTGGAGGTCAACATTACCGTTACAAATAATTTCACCATTGGTCATTGCGCAACCGATGTATTTAACTCTGTTTAAATCTCCGTTGAGTACCATTTTTACATCGCCAGGACCTTCAGCTTCACCTTCAACAGTGATGTCAAAGTAATCTGTAATTGGGAATCTTGAGTTACCAATAGGAACTTCATATTTTGCGAAGTCTTGTTCAGTCCAGGTGTAAATATTATCAGGGATTACTTCATCAAATTCTAAAGCGATTGAAGAAGTTTTTATTTGATCAAAAGTTATTGTTTTCAACTTAAACACCTCATCTATCTTTCAATGTCTATTCTAATTGGGTTTGATACATAGTGGTCGTGAACTGGGTAGTTTTCCCATTTTACAGAATAATATTGATTGAAGAATGGCATGATTTTATCAACAACAGCTTGTTCTTCATTTTCATATCCTTTTACGTTAACCCAAATGTTTTGACTTTCTTTAACTTTTACGATTTCTTTATCTTTAACTAAGATTTGACCATCTTTAATAGTGTATAAAGCTACATTGAAACCTTCTTCAATAGCTGCAGATTCTCTATTAGGATCAATATCATTAGGATTTATGTCATATACAGCAATGTCTGCTTTGTAACCAGGAGTAAGTGCTCCTCTGTCAGCAAATCCGTGGATTTTAGCAGGTGCTGCTCTGGAAATAGTGGCAATGTCGTAGAAATCATAACATCTATCAAGTTCTGGAAGACCAGTTCTTTTATGAGCCCATTTGTGAACTTCATTGTCCATCATTTCTTGTCTTCTGTCACTACTCATTAACCAGGACATAATTCTTGGGTATCTTATGAATGGACCTGCGTTAGGGTGGTCAGTTGTTAAACAAACTTTCCATAAATCTTCAATTCTTAAGAATAATTCAAGACCAATAGCCCATTGTAAGGAACTAACTGGAGCTTTTGGTGCGTAGATACATGGAATGATACCAGCAGCGGTTTCACATTCAATATCTTTGTTAGCCCATTTTAATCCAGATAATTTGAATAAATCGTATTCCATTGGTGCATCAGCAGTCATAGTAGTAGTTTCATCAAGAGTTACTTGACCAATATCACAAGTTACGTGATCATTTTTGTTAATATAATCAGTAATTTCTTTAGCTCCTGAATCAGCATCTTTCCAACTGTTACCTCCATATGCGTGGAATTGAAGGTGACAAATATGCATAACTTGGTCTCTGACACTAGCTTTTGCACTTTTCTTAATATTTTTAACAGCATCGAAAGTTTCGAGAGTAGTAGGTGTGTTACCAGGGTGTCCTAAATCATTAGGGTGGATGTGGATTGAATGAGGTAAACCTAATTTCTCGTTAGCTTTAGCTAATGCTTGTATAACTTCTTTTGAAGTAACATCGAAGTATGGTGCTTTGTCATTTACTCCATGCACGTTCATACCCCAACCCCAAGCTTCACTACCACAAGGGTTTACGATTTTAACACCATAACCTTTGGATAATTTTAACCAGGTTGAAATAAAAGCTGCTAAATCATCAACATTTTTTTCTTTTGCATATTCCATTACAAACCAGTTGTTACCAAATAAAGAGAGAGCAGGAACATCTATGTTTGGAATAGTAGCTATTTCTTCGTGAGTGTGTTTTGCTTCAAGAGGAGGCATAGCTGCTTCTACAACAGTACCATAACCTAATCTTGAGTATCTATAACCAGTTGCAGGACAACTTGGAATAGAGAATCCAGACTCTGATCTTAAAACATTAGTTTTTTGAGTTACTCCTCTTCTAGAATCTTCAGGCCTGTATAATCTTCCTACAACTAATTTTGGACCTGCAACGTGTGCGTGAGGGTCAACACCAGAAGGCATAACAACTTTATCAGTAACATCTATTACTTGAGCATTAGAAGAAACACTATCTACAATAATGTCATCTTTAATCATTATGTCCATTTTTTCTCCGTTTATTCCATTAGCAGGATCATAAACAATACCATTTTTAAGTATATATTCCATTATACCACCTTATAATGCATTTGGATTTGGCTCATATTTAGGAGCTACATTTGGCTCCGGCCTGAGTTTCATAACTCTTTCTTTAATTTCTCTAACAATCCATTCGTCATCACGACATGTTTCAGGTTTGTCAATAGCTTTTTTCATCCAAATAGGAACTCCGTCCATACGGTAGCTAGTTCCACCACATTCTACTGCAATGAATGAACCTGGTAATACTACATCAGCAAGTTCAGTGGAAGGTCCCCAGTGAATATCGATTTGAATTACAGGAATGTCAGCTAAGTGTTGGTTTGCTCCATTAGGGAAGTGAGCACCAGGGTCAGCTGCAATTACTAAGAAACAATCTGGTTCTTTTCTTGTTAATAAGTCAATAGTGTTAGTTTCACCTAATACGTATCTAGGAGTACCTCTAGAGAAGTCAACACCGAATGGGAAACCACATTCAAATGCCATGAAAATGTTGAAACCATTAACATTAAAGTGTCCTCTCATAGGAGTAAGTCCCCATTTACTATATTTGTTTAAGTCTTGAACCATTTTAATTGCAATATCAATGTTTCTTTGTTTGGATAAAGTGTGAGTTAAACCTAAACCAAAGAATAAAACACCGAATTCAGCTGCTTTCATTTCTTCTACTAATTCGTAGATATCTTCTTTAGGAATTCCAGAAATTACATCTTGGTATAATTCTTTTCCTCTTAATACAGCTCTAATAGCATTGTAGAATCCGTAGTCACCGTTTTGTTCGAAACCAATCCATTTATCAGACATTTTAGCAGTATCTGAGAATTTTGGATCCATTGTAATAACAGTTCTGTCGAATCTTCCTCTTTGTCTGAAGTATCCACGGCAGAATACAGCATAACGTGCTAAGTGTCTTGGGTGAGAGTTCATTGCGTTACTACCAGAATAAGCAACAACATCAGCCCTATTTTGAACTTCCCCTAAAGTTTGGATAGGATAACCTGCATTTTGTACAGCTTGTAAACTTGGTCCGTGACAGATAGTAGCTTGGTTATCTAATACTGCACCAATGTATTCACCTAATTCTAATCCTTCTTTCATACATTCAGTAGAAGTTTCAGACCAACCGTAGAATACAGGTCTGATAGATTTAGCAATGTATTCTGCAGCTTTGTCTAAAGCAGTATCCCAATCTACTTCCATAAGTTCTCCATTTTCATCCCTAACCATAGGAACTAATAATCTTTGGTCCATATCTTCCATAATTTTACTTGCACCTAATCTGCAAGCATGTCTTACAGCAACAACATGACCATTTTTCACTAAATAATCTAAATCGTCACAGTTACATCCACAAAATGCACATGTACAATTTTCAACAATTTCGTCATAATCGGTTACAGGTGGTTCATAAGTCATGATCAATCAACTCCTTCCATTTACGACCTTTATATACAGGTAATTCTCCCAATGATTCCATATTTTCAACGGTAGTATCATCTTCTTCGTCAACATATTTTTTATAAACCAATCTCATTAAATCAGCCATGAGTAATACTTTTCTGTCGGTTTTTTCAACAGTACATTTGATTCCTTTGTAAGTTGGGTCAGAACAACAGTAAGTTTCAGGACTTACAATAGTATTTGCCCAAGGTCCTTTACAAATGAATACAGTACCTTCGTGAGGTGCATCTCTTGAAACTGCACAATTTAAAACAACTTCTCCCCAGTCAGTTTTTACAAGTACAGTATCCCAGTTGTTTACACCTAATTTAGCCATATCTCTTGGATCCATATAACAAGTACCAGAAGCGTTTTTATATTCTTCTTTTAAAGTTGAACCTCTTTTTTTACAAGCTCCTTGGTAAATATCTGATCCAGTGTTTAGCATACATTTAAGAACATCAGTTGTACCTTCACCAGTAATTTTTACATCAGGCACTACTGGTTTTTCTAAATAAGTATTAGCATAATGCATATTATCAACCTCTTATTCTAACCATATAGCATTTACAGGACAGAACATTTGACATGTTCCACATTCTTCACATTTGTCAGTACTGAAAAGTTTAATGAAACCGTTTTCAACCATCATAATAACTTCTTCAGTTTTTGCTCCTTTACCACCAGCATTTTCTGGACTGATACGAGCATTTACAGGACATGCGATAACACAAACACCGCAACCTAAACAATTATCTTGATTAACCTTAAGTTCCATAATTTCACCTAGTTTTTAAGTGCGTTAATAGCATCAATCCAAGTTTCGGATTTAGTTGGAGTACAGTTTATAGCAGATCTTGTTACTTTAATAGCCTCATTAGGACAGTTGTTAGCACATGCACCACAGCTAATACAGTATTGATCTTTAACAGTAATGTGATCTAATCTGTCACCTGGTTGTTTAGAAACAGGGAATGCTAAAGCATTACATGGACAAATATCAATACAAGCACCACAAGTCTGACATAATTCTTGGTCAAGATCTATATTTCCATCAAATGGTTTGGATGCAGTAGCTGCTCCAGTAGGACATACTCCTTGACACCATCCACAATATACACAGTCTACATCATCTATAACAGTACTTCCAGTACAAGCTGCTTTTGAAGGGTCGAGATCATATTCTCCATAAGAACAGGACCTACATATAGCTTTAATAGCATTTTCTGGACATATTCTTTTACAGATAAGACAGTATACACATTTATCTTTGTCAATGACAATAGATTCTTCACCAGTAGTTGGGTCAACGGTAATAGCTGAAGCTGGACACATATCTTCACACATACCACAGTAAATACATTCTCCATCATCTACTGAAATTTCACCGGTTACTAAATCTTTACGTGCAGGTAATTCTCTTTCGATGGTTATTGCATCACGAGGACATGCAACTTCACATCTTCCACAATAAATACATTCTTCGTCATCAATAGCGGAATAGCTAGTGTAATGAGGATATGCTTCGATTTCACAAATTGGGACACCATCAATAGTTAATTCTAATGCTCCAACAGGACAAACTCCACTACACATACCACAGAGAACACATTTATCTTCATTGATGTTTAATTTTTCAGCATCAACATCAGTGATTATATTTTGTGCGATTTTATCATGTCCACTGAAATAAGTGTCGATTTTACGACGTGAATTGTTAGCAATTGCTTTTAAGCTAATAGCGCTAACAGGACAAGTAGATTCACAAATACCGCAACCAATACAAACATGATTTTTAAAAGACAAATCTCTGATTTCCTCTGATGACCTAGTTATTTTAAAGTCATTGCCTTTAACATCTTTTATATTATTGATCATTTTAAATCTCCAAAATTTTGATTGAGTTTGTTGGACATTCATCTACACAAAGATTGCAGCCACAACAATCTATGGAGTTTATTTGAGCTTTAAGAGATTCTAATTTAATAGAATTCATAAAACACAAATTTACACACAATCCACATCCAATACATGTATTGCCAATATGTCCTTCAAATTGTTTGTCTTGACAGATTTTAACAATTTTACGACATTTTTCTGGTTCATCAAAAAGGGCTTTGGACATTGATAAGAAATCCACAGGAGATAATTCTGTTATTGTTTTAGCAACACCTATAGAATTCCATGATAGATTTCTACCGTTTAAATAATGGGAAACAGTTGACCTATCAATACCTAACTCATCAGCAATATATTGCTGATTTTTACCTTGTTCTTTTAACTTGACTGCTGCCAAGTATTTTAAACCAGATGCAATATGTTTTGGCATTTCATCCACCATGTGTAATATATACACATATGTTTTTAGTTAATAAATAGTTACTGCATAAAATCAAATAGAAATACATATATATGGTTGTGTGTTATCTACACATTATGAAAAAATAAAAAGCTATTTAATAAATGTATAAATAAAATTAAGATTAAATAATCATTTAAAATAAATAAAAATTAATATTATAATCATTTGAAATAAAAAAATAATTATAAAAACTTAAATAACAAAATTTACAAATATGTTAAATAAAATAAGTATTACTAAAATTGCATAAAAGTATTAAAAAAAAGGTGAAAAATAGCCTTAATTTTTAAGTTTGCCTAAATTGTGTAGTAACTACACATTAAATTGTTATGTAATAAATAATTATAATAATAGAACCTTGTATTTATGACTATTTAATAAGTATTCAGATTGATTATTTTTTTTATAGTCCAAAATTAAAATTAATAATAATAAAAATAAGGAAATGATAATCAATA
>JABUVA010000016.1:37040-43115 GCA_021442885.1 Methanobrevibacter sp.
TTTACAATAAAAAAAATTATTTAGACCTATTCTAAATTTAATAATTAATAATGGTTCTAATAAATTATAAATATTTTCTTTTGATAATAATTATAATAACGAATAATATATTAAATACAAAGAAAAATGGGGATAAAATATTATGAAAGTAGTCTCAGTAGTAGGTAAAAAAAATAGTGGAAAAACATCCTTAACAATAAAAATAATTAAATCACTAATAAAAAGAGGATATAAAGTAGCTACTATAAAACACTCACACCATACAATGGAAATGGATAAAGAGAATACAGACACATGGAAACATAAACAAGCAGGTTCCCAAGTAGTTGTTGGAATTGGATCTACAACTTTTTTCAATGTTAGAAATATAATAGAATTAGATAGACTACTATTCCTAATAGATTTGATAGACGACATCGATTTTGTTGTAATAGAAGGATTTAAAAAATACAATTATCCAAAAATAGCTACATCACCAGAGGTAGTTGACGAATACACAATAAAAGAAGTTGACTCCTTTAAAATAACCTCTGAAGAAATTGAAGATTTAATAGATACAATAGAAGAGAAGAGCTATGGAATAACTAACACATTATACTTAAATGAGTGCGGATATAATAATGGAGATGCAATAGCTAAAGAAATTATAAAAGGAAATATAAACACAGAAGAATTAGATTCTGTAGATGTATCATTATCAGTAGATGAAAAAGTAGTTGGAGTAAATGAATTTGTAAGTGACTTTATGAAACAAACAATAATAGGAATGCTAAAAACATTAAACCTTAAAAACTTCGGTGCAGAAGATTTAAATAAAGTTGAAATACTTATAAAAAATCGAGATGAATAAAATGGTAGATGCAAACTATAACAATGAAGAAATAGAACTTGTAGTTAATGAAACAGAAATTGGATTAAATAAATTTGCAACTAGATTTTTAAAAGGCACATTAACAGGAATGATAAAATCACTTGAAACCAAAAATATATCTACAATTGAAACAGCTATTATTGATATTGCAAAAATAAATCCGAATAATATTAACACAGCTGAAATCTCATTAACTGTAAATGAAACTCCAATAAAAATAAATGATTTTGTAAGTGGAATTATGAAAGAAAGTATTTATGGAATGATAAAAGCTTTAAACACTGAAAAATTTGGTGTTAAGAAAATTGAAACCATAAATATAAAAATTAAAAAATGATTTTATGAAAACAATAACAGACCAATATCAAAGACCAATAATATCTTTAAGGATAACTTTAACAAATCTCTGCAACTTAAATTGTATATACTGCCATCATGATGGAATGGAAAGCTCAAAAGATGAAATGAGTGCTGATGAAATATATAAAATATGTGAAATTGCTAAAAACATTGGTGTTAAAAAAATAAGACTGTCTGGTGGTGAACCATTAGTTAGAAAAGATATTGTTGAGATTATTGAAAAAATAGCTACTTTAGACTTTAAAGATATATCTTTAACAACAAATGGAGTTTTACTTGAAAAATATAGTGAAGATTTGAAAAAAGCAGGATTAAATCGTGTGAATGTGAGTCTAGATACTTTAAAACCAGATGTTTATCAGTTTATCACTAAAAAAGATTATCTTGAAAAGGTTAAAAAAGGTATTGTTAAAGCTGTTGATGCTGGTCTTGACCCTGTTAAAATAAATATGGTTTTAATGAAAGGAATTAATGAAGACGAAGTAGAAGAAATGTTTGAATTTTCAAAGAAATATGGAATAGTACTTCAATTAATAGAGCTTGTTGAAAGTGAAAACTGTGATGATGATAAATTTAGTAAGGAATATCATTATAGTTTAGAATCTATTGAAGATGAATTAGCTAGTAGAGCAGACCATGTGAAAACTAGAAAGTTTATGCAAAGCCGTAAAAAATATTATATTGATGGTGGAGAAATCGAAGTTGTAAAACCAATGGACAATACTGATTTTTGCAAAAATTGTACTCGTCTTAGAATTACTCCAGATGGAAAAATTAAACCATGTTTACTTAGAAATGATAATTTAGTTGATCTTATCTCCCATATACGTAGAGGTGATAATGACAGTCAACTAAAAGAAAGATTCCTTATAGGTATAAACAATAGAAAACCATACAATATGGAATAAAACCTAATTCTTTTTATATTAACTTGTAAAATTACTCTCAATATATTTACCATCCCACAGTGTAGATTGTACCACCCCCTACTTTTATTATTCCTTTAACACTACCAATAATCCCCACATCCACTAATGAAGGCTGTATTACCCTTATGTACTGCTGTGTTGCTTGTGAAAGTGGAATTTTTGTAAGTAAGACCATCATGAGTATAAATTGCACCACCCAAACTTTCTGCTCTGTTGTTTATGAAACTAGAATTTGTGGCAGTAACCATATTAGTGTAGATTGCACCACCATTAATACCTGCTTTGTTGTTTATGAAACTAGAATTTATCACACGAACACCACGAAACTCAACATCGATTGCACCACCAGAATAACCTGCTTTATTATTTGTGAAACTAGAATTTATCGCAGTAACACCATACCAACTACGAATTGCACCACCACAACCATAACCTGCACGACAGTAATTGAAGGTTGAATTTATTACAGTAACATGACCTCTAGCATAAATTGCACCACTACTAAGTGCTGCTGTGATGTTGGTGAAACTAGAATTTATCACAGTAACATTACCACAACCAGTGTAGATTGCACCACCATGACTTCCATCACTACGGAATTTATCACCATAATTTCCTGCTGTGATGTTGGTGAAACTAGAATTTATCACAGCAACATTACCACAACTGGTGAAGATTGCACCCCCACAATCATTTTTTGATTTAGTATTTTTAAAGATTGAATTTGTCACATTAATTTTTGATTTTCCATAAATTGCACCACCCTCACTCTTTACAGTTGTGTATATGAATGTTGAATCTGACACAGAAATATCTCCATGTCCAAAGATTGCACCACCACTACCCATATTTGCTTTGATGTCTGTAAATGTTGAACCTGACACATAAATACGCCCATATCCAAAGATTGCACCACCACTACCTTTGTTTACAGCAGTATTATTGAAAGTACATCTTTTCACAATAACATTACTTCTTCCATATATTGCACCTCCATCGACTTCTGCTATGAGGTTATTGAAATGACAATTATCTATATTTAATCCACTACTTTCATCAATAAATATTGCACCACCATTACCTTTAGCTTCGTTTGAAGTAAATATTGAGTTATTTATTTTTAAATCTGTGTTTTTAGCCCCATAAATAGCTCCGCCATTATCTGCAACATTATTTGAAAAGATACCATCATTTATAGATAAATCTGAATTCTGATTTACATAGACTGCACCACCTTGTCTATTTGCAGTATTGTCTGTGAAAGTACAGTTATCAATATTTACACTACACTTATAACCTCCATATATTGCACCACCATAATCTGATTTACCATTAATAAAAAGAATATTCATAAAAGATGCGCTGACCCCATCACTAATTGTAAATATGTTATTTTTACAATTACCATCAATTGTAGAGATGAGATTTGGATTATCTTTAGAAGCACCATTAATCTGGATGTTTTTATTAATATGAATTGTATTGCCTCCTAAAGATTGGTTAAAAGTAGCACCGTTTAAATTTAAAGTATCATTACTTGATGTATTGTCAACCATTGTTTGTAAGTCTGTAAAACTATATGTATCATTAGCTGATACTGTTGATATAGATATTACAAATAAAAGCATTATTATTGCAAAAATGTAATTTTTATTCACTTTAACTTCCCCTATTTATAATTATTTAAAGATTTCTAAAAACTTATTATATAAATATTATGTTTTTTAGGGAAAAAATAGTTGCTTATTCAATTATTGCCTAAACAATTAAATCAATACTATAAAATTATCATCAATATTTGAACAATTAAGTATACATATAAATAGTTACATTTAAGAGAAAAATAGGATGATATATTTCTGACAAAAGTTAATTAATAGCTATTTAACTAATAAAAAAATAGTTTAATTCTTAATTATAATTCTAATTTTAAAAAAAAAAGAAAAATAAGATAAAAATCTTATTTATTATCTTTTTCTGGATACTCAGTAAATGGAATTGGTTGATTAGTTTTAAATCCACTAACATAACCATATACATCTTTAACTTTGTTGTTAACTGTGCTCCATAACTTTGCAACAGGAATTTCACAAGGACATACTTCACTACATTGTCCGCAATTAGTACATGCATCAACCATATGAACCATACGTGTTAAATGGAAGAATGGAGCTGCAGGAGTGTATCCGCCAGGAACCCATTCAGGACCTTCAGCTTCAAGACAGCAGTCATCACAGAAACATAATGGGCATGCTTCACGACAACCATAACATTTCATACATCTACGGAATTCATCTTCATAAGCATGGAATGCATCAATGATATCTCCAGTAGTTACTTCATAATCTTTTTCTTTTTTAGCTACAGAATTTTTAAGCATAGAGTTTTTAATGTTATCTCTGATTTTAATACCTTTTTCTTCTGCTTCAGCAGTTTCAATTACACCTGCTTCAACAACTTTGTCCATAATAGCTGCACCTTTTTCACTAAATACTTCAACAAAAGTTGCTTTGCCTTCAAGAGGTCCAATAACACCCCAGTTACCTAACGCAACATCAGCATTAGATGGTATTTTAAGAATACATCTTTGACAGTTGTCTCTTCTGCCCATTCCTTCTTTTTCAAGTTCACTGATTTTGAAACCTCTTTTATCCCCATTAGCAGTTTCAAAAATAAGTTCACCATTGGAAATTTCTTCTTTAACAACCTCTTTAGGATCCATTTCGTAAATGTCTTCTATCATTTTGATAGTAGGAACAGGAGACATAGTTCCACCACAATTGAGACCAATCATAATTACGTTGTCTTCGATGATTTTTCCTTTTTTCATTAACTCAGTAATGGTCATTGCATCACAGGGTTTACATGTAACTGCAATTTTTATATCACGAGCACCATCAAGATATTTAGAAACAAATTTAGCTAAGTTTAAAGTTCCACAGTGAATGGAGCCTGCAGATTTAATTACATCTTTAGGGTCAGTTATGAGACATGGTACTGCATCATAAATGTCACTTCCTTGTTCAACTGCAACAACTGCATCAACTATGTTGTTTTCTAATAAGTATTCCATTATAGTTGTTACTACTCCGCCATATTCCCCTTTTTTATTAATATCCTCTTTAGCAGAATATGCATAACATTTATCACCTACATTTACAACCATTTTAATTACTCCTCAATTTTTTCTATTTTGATAGCACATGCTTTTAATTCAACCATTTTAGATTTAGGATCAAAAGAATCAGAATTTGTTAACATATTAGCAGCACACTCAGTAAAGTGCATTGGGATGTTTACTATTCCTTTCTTAATATCATTAGTTACTCTAGCAGGAATTTCAATTTGACCTCTTCTTGAACTTGCTTTAACAATTTCATTGTTGAGAATTCCTAATTCATTAGCATCTTCAGTATTGATTTCTATAAATCCTGTTTTTACCTCATTATCTAAAGTTTCACATCTTCTAGTCATTGCAGCATGATAGTGGAACAGTATTCTTGTTGTAGTTAATAATAATGGATATTCATCATCAGGTTTCTCAACAGGGCCTGTATGTTCAATAGCTTGGAACATACCGAATCCATGAGGGTGTGCAAATTTTTCTTTGTGCATTAATGGTTGACATGGATCATCTACTGATGGACAAGGCCAGTGAAGTGCTTCTGGAGTGTCTAATCTTTCTCTGTTCATACCTGCCATGATTGGTGCATATTCTCTGATTTCATCAAATATTTCTTCAGCAGATTCATAATGGAATTGGTCTTTAAGATTAGGGTCCATTCTAATAGCAATTTCTTCCATAATCTTCCAGTCAAGCATAGCTCCCCCAGGTGGTTCTTGTGCTTTGTGTAAGCATTGAACTCTTCTTTCACCACTAGTAAAGGTACCTTCTTGTTCACCCCAACCTGCTGC
>JABUVA010000016.1:44960-51344 GCA_021442885.1 Methanobrevibacter sp.
CTTCTTCTTTTTCTAAGCATAATCATCCACCTCTTAAAACTTCTAGCTCTGCTTCTGCTATAGATTCTGTATCAATCAAATCATTTTCATACCATTGTTTTCTAAATTTAGATATTAAAAATGCTAAAGCACCTACAGCCAAACCTGTTACAGTTGTATCAAAAGCAATTGTAAGAGATTGAGCAAGAACCATAATATCTCCAGCACCTAAAGCAGCAAGCCCTGGACCTAATGGTATTAAAGTTCCTAAAAGACCTAAAATAGGACCTAATCTAACCATAATATCTGTTTTATTAGTACTTTTAATTAATCTAGTTTCTTCATTAGCTATTAATTCTTCTGCTAAAGCTTTTCTAGATTCAGGCCCAATATCTGAATTTTGTGCGATTCTAATAAGAATTTCTTTTTGATAATTAAATAATTGGCTATTATTTACATAACCTTCAATTTCTTTTGGAGATTTAGCAAAAGAAATTTTACGAATAAGATTTTCTAGTTCTCTACTTCCAATAGGCTTTCTTGAAATAGCTTCATTGATTAATCCACCTAAACATAAAATAACCAATACAACAAATATGATTAGTATTATAATAACAGGAGTTAGCAAACTTTCAGAAATTATATGTAATAAAGAAGCTAGAGTTTCTGTACCTTGAATAATCATAAATTACCTCTTTTTTAACTTTATATCATTATAATAAAATCCAATAATCATGATTACAATCACTACAATTAGTATATAAACAAGTTTATATGTTGGTGTTAAGATTAAAAACGAACTAAACATTTCATAATCTAAATTTTTAACAGACCAAAATGTTAAACCAAAAATAAAAATTAATAAAGCTTCAAGTGATATGAATTCACCTACAATAATACTATAATCTCTTTTAGCATAATGTAATAAATCTGAAATAGGAATTAATATCAACATAACAATTAAAAATGAAACTGAAAATAAAGCACTGTTTAATAAGTCAACATTCCTAAATTGAGAGGATATTAAAAATGTTGTAATTAAAACAATAGCTATTGTAATAATGATATTCCTTTTAAGATAATTTTTATTTTTAAGATATGTGTATTGTGAAATAAATAAAATTATGGCAATTATAATGAATAACCATCCTAAATTATCACTTAGAAATGGCAAATTTGCTTTGAAATTAGATGAAAAGAATGTTAATACAAATATTATTATAGCTATAACCACTGAAGTCAATATAAATTTGATTTTGGATATTTTAAAATCAGATAAAAAAAGACCAAGGTTTCCAGCTAATAATAATAGAATAATTAATAAATATGCACTAAATAAATCAAACATTTAAACAGCTCATTAATTCTTTATCATTAATAAATATTAACAAACTGAATATATAAACATATCGAGAAAAAAAGATAAGAGAGCTTAAGCCCTCTTTTTATTGCGTATCATATTTTCTATATCCCCACGATAATAACCAAATATTACAAGGATAAATAATAATATAATAGCTCCAATACCAATAATTTTAATATTTTTATCATCTAAATTAATTGCTTTAGCAACAGATTTAGAGTTACTAGATTTAGAAGCACCTTGTGCAGAATCAGCACTTTGAGTTGCTGATGGAGATGCCTGACTAGTTGCAGTAGCTAAATTTGAACTACTAAGAGGACTGTTAGTATTACCAACCCCCATAGATGTATCTGCACTACCACTAGAACCTCCATTATCATTACTTTGAGTTCCATTAGTACTTGAATCTGAAGGCTTTGTTGGTTCTGGATCAACTGGTTTTGATGGTTCTACATAAGGAACAAAGTCTTCTAAAGCAAAGTCTAAACTTCCTGCTGCAACATCACCTCTTATAACAACGTTACCATCACCATTTGTAACATGAACAGTACCTTTACCATTGGAAATCTCATAAACATTATAAGATTTACCACCATCAAAAGAAACTGAGACTGTGAAAGTTGGAAGTGATGAACCAGCCATACCAGAAGGACCTACAAGTATATCAAAACTTCCAGAGCCTGTTTGTTGAGTGGTAAGACCATAAAATGGCATTTTAATTTTAGCACAAACTGAAGAGAATGCCCTATCGTCAGTTCCAACCCAATTTCCACTAAGGTCTACATAAGTATATATGCTGTTTTTAGCTAGAATATTCATATGTCCATTAGAGAGAACTGCATTATCACTAATAACTGCATCTTTTCCTTTAGATGTTTTTCTATAACCTTCTCCAAAGTTAATACCATTTTCTTCATTACCTTGTATTAAATTATATTTAATATTTAATTCAGTAGCCATAGATTCAATAGAAATACCATTACCATTACCAGTAATTGTATTACTATAAATATTAGAGTATTCTCCTGATTTATCTAAACTTATACCCCACTCCTTGTTTTTTGTAATAGTATTGTTAGTAATATTTACATTTTTATTTCCAACATCATAATAAATACCATTTGTATTACCACTAATCACATTATTGTTTAAATTAACATTACGTGCATTTTTAAGGTATATACCGTTATTAATCATGTTAGAAATTTTATTATTCACAATAAAGCTATTATAAACATTATCCATCACAATACCTTCATCACAATTTGAAATTGAATTATTAGAAATTATTACATTATTTGCTAAATTAGCAATTCTAATTCCTGTTGATCCACCTACTAAATTTAATCCAGAAACTTCACTGCCACTAACATCAATTCCAGAAATAGAAATGATTGCTTTATTTTTAATACCATTTAGAGTAGTTCCACCATAACTAATTAATTTTACAGGTTGATTAGTGATTGTTAGAGAAATATCATTATATGATTTTCCTAAAAACTCTATAATAGAATCTTTTTCAGCAGAATCTATGATATTTTGGATTTCATTATTTGTTGCATTCTCTTTAACAAATATTGTGTATGAATCTCTAATAGCTACAGAGTTATGATTAATCAAACCATTGTAAGTAGTTGTTATAGCATAATTACCTGGATTTAAATTTATTTTAAGTGAAGCCACACCTTCAGAGTTTGTGATTCTTGTATAATCAATTGAATTAATATTTATAGATATGCTTTGATTAGCTAAAGGAGTACCATTTTGAGTAAGTAAAGTTACATTAAATGATTGGCCTTTCTCAAAAACATACATATCTGATGTTTTTAATACTGCATCAGAGGTTGAGTTTAATATATTATCATTATCTGTTGCAAACACTGAATTTAAACAAATAAAAGTGCAAATAATCAATATACATACTAGTTTCTTATTTATATTATCACCTCCATTTTAGGTTAATAAATTAATTGTGATTAATTAATGTTTAATAATATATATGTTATGAATATATAAACAATTCGATTTATAGCATTTTGAAATGATAATTTTAATAAATTACAATGAACAGTTATTTAGGCAAATAGAAAAAATAAAGAACGAAATGAAAATACTTATATATCCATAAAGACGATATATAAAAAACATACTAATAAAAAATTTACACATTTATAAGAATAGTAAAATCAATATTTATTAGTTATTTAATAAAAAGAGGATAAAATAATGAAATATAGTAAAAAAGCTTTATTAGCATTGTTTACATTATTTATCTTAGCTTTATCTATTTCCTGCGTATCAGCAGAAGATGTAGCAACAAATGATGTGAATACTGTTTCACTTGATGAGACAAATAATGTTCAAACAATAGCAACAACACATGATGTAAAAAATAATGCGACTTTTGATGAAGTTCAATCAATTATAAACAGTGCAGCTGCAGGCGATACAATAAGTTTTGCTAATAACGGAGAGTACAACTTTGGAGAAAATGCTAATCCGTTAAACGTTGATAAAACCTTAATATTTATTGGAAACAATGCAACTATAAAATGTCAAAATGGTTTTATAGTTAAAGCAGCAGCAACCACAACCATTGATGGAACTACTTTTGATGATATTAGATTCGAAAATGTTTTAGATTCCACCACTCGTTGGAATGGTCGTGCCATAGAAGTACAAGGTGGAAAAGATATTAAAGTAATTAATTGTACCTTCTTAAATGGAGGAAATGCGCATGTTTACCTTAGAGGAGTACAAGGAAACGTACTTGTAACAGATTGTTACTTCTACGGAACTACTAATGCAAGTACCATTACTCCAGCAGGTAAAGGGGAAACCGGTACCAAATGTATAAATATTATGGGTGGTAACGGTGTAACAGTTACTAATAACATTGTTGAAGGATCTGCTTTAGACGCATTCTCTATTGCTTCTAATTCTAAAAATGTAGTAGTTGATAACAATCAAATATCTGGTGCATACTACGGTATCTACTACGGTGGAGGAATAGAAAATGTTACTACTACCAATAACATTTTTAAAGATATTAGAGCATATGGTATAGGTCTTGTAAAAGCTTCACAATCATCAGATATAGTTAATAACACATTTATAATGTCTACCCTTCCAGAAAATGGAGCATATGCATCAAATGCAGCTATTTACATGGAACAAGGAAATACTGCTCATGGTGCTGCAACAAAAATTGGTGACATATTCATAGCAAACAATAACTTCGAAATAGCTGATGATGTGCCAGAAGATCAAACTGTTTATGCAGTAGAAATTGTAAGTGAAGCAGGTCAATTAAAACTTAATGGAAACTTAAATGTTAACGATAATATTTATGATGGTGGAATAACCAAATTTGCATTTATTGACAAAACCTGGAACTATGAACCTGATACTGGTGATGTTAACATTCCACAATCTTCAATGGAAACTCAAATTGTACCAGAATCAGAATTAAAAACCATAGAACAAGGTGATAAAGAACTAATCCAATTAACTGGTCAAGATGGAGTAATTTTACCAAATCAAAAAGTAGTTCTTACAATTATGCAAAATTCTACAAAAGTTGAAACTAGAAACTTAGTAACTGATAAATTTGGTATTGTAACCTTTGTTAATAATTTAACAGAAGGAGCATACACTATTGATGCATCATATGCTGGAAGCACATACAATGGTGTAATATATGAAGCATCTAGTGAAGACTTTTCAATTATCTCAACTGGTCAAAAAATTGTAACTCCAGTAATTAAAGGAAATAGTTTAGTAAAATATGTAAGAAATGCCTCTCAATATGAATTTACTTTAACTGCTGATGGTAAACCTCTCGCAGGTAAAACTGTTAATATTTTCATTAATGGAGTTCCTTATACTAGAACCACTGATAAAGATGGTAAAGCTATATTCAATATTAATTTAAACCCAGGAAACTACACTATCCATTTAGTTTTCCTTGGAGATGAAGAATATGCATCTTGTGCATCTGAAGATACTGTTACAGTATTAAGTCCTATTAAAGCTAATGATATTACTATGAAAGCTTCTGAGAGAATTCCTTTCACTGCAACTATTTTAAATGATAAAGGAGAACCAGCTATCGGAGCTACTGTAGACTTAAACATAAATGGTGTAATATACCACAGAACTGTACAAGAAGGTAGTGAAGGATTAATAAAACTTAATATTAATCTTATGCCAGGAGAATACATCCTTACTGCATACTACCCACTCCAATATGCAGATAAATATACCTACACTCAATCTTGGAGAGTTGTAGTTACAAATGATTAAATATAAATCGTTATTCCATATTATTGGAATAACATTTATTCTTTTTTTTTGAAAATTAATTGTCTTTTTACTATTACTACTTATTTTCACAACGATTAGTTTTTTGATTTATAAAAAGATTAGAAAACTAATAAATAATATGAATTATAAATTTTTATATATCGTTTTTTTATAATATTTGGAGGAAAAAAGTTGAAAAATAATAAGTTATACCTAATATTTGCTTGTATTTCTATTATAATTATATTTTCAAGCTCAACACTAGCTAATGATGATATAACAATAGATAATACTAGTCAAATAAATCTTAAAAATTCAGATTCATCTATATCACAAACATATGTTGTGAATGGTTCTGCATATAATCAAATGGAAAATCCAACAATTCAAAATACAATAAACATAGCAAAAAATGGAGATATAATTGAAATTACAGGAACCGAATATGTACATTGTCACTTTGTTGTTAATAAAAACTTGACAATTAAAAGTACTGTTGAAACAAAAATGACCCCTTGTCCATCAAATACAGAAGGTTCAAATGGAATCGGAATATTTTATATAGCTCCAGAGGCATCAGGAACAATATTAACTGGTTTTACATTAATTAATGATGAATTTAAAAGTGGTAGTGTAGATCCTTATTGTATCTATGTAAATGGTGCCAGTAATGTTAAAATAGAAAATTGTACAGTTGAAAAAACTACATACGGACCAGGAATTTTTGTTAAGGATTC
>JABUVA010000016.1:54729-57503 GCA_021442885.1 Methanobrevibacter sp.
CATAATGGTGTAGCAACTATTAGTTTTCCTAAAGAAAATTATTATGAAACTGGAAATATAATAGAAGGATCATCAGGTTCACTATTTGATGAAACCAGATTATTTAGAGTAATATATACATATAATGTTAAAAATTCAGAAATTCCAAAAATAAGTTAAAAATAGTTGAATAGTAAAATAAATTACTATTCTTCATCTTCTATTAATTCATAATAAGATCCTTCAGCACATGATTTACACATTGGTTTTCCACCACGTAATACATGGCGGTCATCACCTACTTTTTCACCACATACAGAACAGAACACAGAAGTATGCATTGCACCTGGAAGTTGAGGTTCAGGTAAGGAAATTTTAACCTTCTCTACATTAAATAATTCTTCAGCAGGTGTTTCTCTAAATCTTTTTTTCATTTCTTCTTTAGTTTCTTTCTGTTTATCTTTCCTATTAGCATCAGCATCAGATACACGAATAGCTTCACCAGTATCCATGTTATAAAATGTTACTGCGAATTTTCCATAGTACATTTGCTTTAATGAACGTTTACCCATAGTACATTTAGTAACAGATTGTACTGCATCAGCCATACATCTGTCTATTTCAAGAAATACAATTAAATTTTTATGTCTTTTATTTAACTCCATTCCCATTAATTCCATACCATACATAGCTAATTTAGTTCCAATAGCTATTCCACCACAAATTTCACCATGAAATTCACCTGCTTTAGCTAGTTGTTCATCATAATCATCCATATTCATAATTCTCACCTTATTCAATATCTATACTAAATGAAAAATTTGTCTTCATTGGAACACAAACTTTTCTATTTTCATCTAATTCTATTAATTTAACATCTAAATTATAAGCATTTTTAAGATTATTTTCATTTACCACATCATCAGGAGTTCCAAAATCAATAAATTCCCCTCCTTTCATAATAGCTACTTTTGTAGAACTTAAAAATGCATGATCAGGAAAATGTGAGGACATAATAATAGACAGCCCTAATTTTGCCAATTTATCCACTATTTCTAAAAATCTTATTTGGTTACCAAAATCTAGATGAGATGTTGGTTCATCTAAAATTAAAATATCAGGTTGTTGAGCTAAAATTCTTGCAAGAAATACAAGTTGGCGTTCTCCACCACTTAGATTTGTATATTCCTTATCTTTTAAATGTAATATTCCTAAATCTTTAAGGGCGTTTTCAGCTATTTTATAATCTTTCTCTTTTGGAGAATCTGTAAGAGACAAATAAGGAGCTCTACCCATAACAACAACATCCATAACAGAAAAAGGGAATGTTGAATTGTGAGATTGTGGAATATAACCTATATATTTAGATATTTCTCTGAAGTTTAAAGATTTGATGTTTTTTCCATCAATAATTATTTCACCAGAATCAATATCATGTAAACCATTTAAACATTTAATTAAAGTTGTTTTTCCAGTTCCATTAGGGCCTAAAATACATAAAACATCTCCTTTTTCTATAGAAAAACTAATATTTTCAAATATTGATTTATTATCCTCATAATGAAATGAAATATTTTTAACCTCTAATAATTTATCCATATAAACACCTTATGACCATTCTGAATATCCTTTTCTAAGTAAGTATAAGAATAATGGAACTCCAATAATAGCTGTTAATATTCCTATAGGAATTTCAATTGAAATTAAAGCTCTTGAAAAATTATCAACAATTAATAGAAAACTTGCACCTAGACTTAATGATGCTGGTAGAAGTATCTTATTATCTGGACCCACTACCATACGAGCCATATGAGGAATAATTAATCCAATCCAACCAATAATTCCACTAATTGAAACAGCAGCAGATGTAAGTAAAGTTGCTCCTGCAATTACAAGTAATCTAATTCTTGATGGGTTAACACCAAGAGACTGTGCTTCCTCATCACCCATAGCTAGTAAATTGATTCTCCATCTTAGAGCTAAAAGTAAAATAAATCCAATTAGTACTGGAATAATAATCATTGCTATTTCTTTCATTGTTACATTAGCAATACTTCCCATTAGCCAGTAAACAATTTCTGGAAGTTTATCATCTGGATCTGCCATAAATTTAGCTGCAGATATTAGTGAACTGAAAAATGCTGAAATAGCTACACCTGATAAAACTAATATAAGAATTCCACCTGCCTTGTATGCTCTAGAAATCATATATGTAATTGATACAGATATAATTCCAAATACAAAGGCAAAAATTTGAACTATAAAATCAGCACCTGATATAATAATACCTACTGCTGCACCGAAACCTGCTCCATTTGATACACCTAATAAATCTGAAGAAACAAGGGGGTTTTTAAATATACCTTGAAATGCAGCTCCAGCCATAGCTAAACAAGCACCTACTAGAATAGCTGCTATAATTCTTGGAAGTCTAATTTCAAATACTATTGTAGATACTGTATTTGAGACTGTTAATTGTGGAAATATAGGGCTTAAAATCGTTTTAATTACATCAATAGGTGCTATTGGATATCTACCAATCATAAATGAAACGAAAAATAAAATAATTGGGAGAAGAATAAGTAAAAATATTGATACGTACTCATTATTCCTTAAATTCATACTTTAAATTCCTATAAGTTCTTCTCTTTTAATCCTGAGTCTAATAAGATTTGTTTAGCTTCATCATTACTTAAATCTTTATGATAGAAATCTGAATAAAATTCTTGTGTTACTTCAACCATATTAATATCATTATATTGATCTGGATAAATTACTTTAGCAACCCAAGGAAG
>JABUVA010000016.1:57518-66352 GCA_021442885.1 Methanobrevibacter sp.
ATTTGCACCAGTAGGTCTTCCAAACCATTTAAATGGTGATTGTGGTGATAAATAGACTTCATCATTTTTAACAGCATCTAATTCTGACCATTTTGAGTCTGTTTTTACAGATTTATAGAAATCTGGACTAGTGGTTATAATAACATCTGGATTCCAACTTATTACTTGTTCTATTGAAACCTGGAATCCTGAACTAGTATTTCCTTGATCCACATTATTAGCAACATTATCACCACCAACTAGGTTGATTTGTTGAGACTGAGGTGCTGATGGAGGTACAGTTTGAAGTCCATCATTTCCTTCAGCAAAGTATACCTTTTTATGCTCCGATATGCTGGTAGCTCTTTGTTTAACTAAAGAGAGGTATTTGTTATTAAAATCAGCTAAATCATTAGCTTTATCTTGACTACCAACAATTTCTCCCATAAACGTTATAGAATTAGACATATTCTCAAGGTGGCTCGAATCAGTTACAGCAACAACAGGGATTTCACCGAATTTTTGTTGACGCTCATTAACTGTATCAAGAGTTGTTTCACCTTCATCTAGAGATTCTACTACAATATCTGGTTCTGATGCTATAAATTCTTCATAACTTCCAGTTTGTGAACCAAACCATCCTCCTACTACAGGTAGGTTCTTATATTGGTTAGGTACATATTTTTCTTCATATTCATTCCATGCGAAGCTTAATCCTGCAAGCTTATCTGGAGCAATCATATATAATATTGTAGTCATTGGAGGAGAGGTAGCTACAACTTTATTTATTGAAGCTGGAATCTGAATTGACCTATTTGCCATGTCAGTAATATTTTTTGAGCCTTTATTCTCAACTGTTGAAGGAGTTAAGAATACTTGAGCTGCTACTCCACAAATAACTAAAATAATTAAAATTAAAATAATTATTTTACTTTTTTTCTCCATAGTATCACAAAATTTTTTATAATCAACATGATAAAATAATACTAAAATTAGATAATCATATGATATGAATAAGTTTATAATTCAATTTATAAATAATTTTCTAAATAATAATGTTAAAATAGAGCCATAGGTGGATAAATGAAAAGAATAGAAAATGTAAAAGCATTAAAATATTATGATGGAAGTTTAGAAGAATGTGATGAAGTATTGGTAAATGATAAAACAGCTAATTTAACAATAAATAATGAAATAAGACGTAGCTTCTCTGTAATAGAAGATTCACTTGAAGAATTCACAATTGGCTACTTATTTAACGAAAACTTAATCAAATCAATTGAAGACGTTATAAAAATTAATGTAAATGGAACAGAAATAGATGTTGAAATAAAAGACAAAGTATTTGAAAATAATGAAACAATATTATGTTCTGACTCTTCAGGTGGTTGTAGAACAAAAATAAAAAACATAAATAAAGTAAAATCAGATTTAACAGTAACATCTGGAGAATTAATAGCTAAAATTGAAGAATTAAAAAATAAAGCTGAAATATGGCAACAAACAGGAGGCACTCATGTAGCAGGCCTTGTATATAAAGATAAATTCATTGTAAAAGAAGATGTAAGTCGTCATGTTGCAGTAGATAAAGTAATTGGATATGGAATACTTAATGACTTTGATTTATCAAATAGCTATGTAATTTATAGTGGTAGAATGCCTGCAGACATGGTTATAAAAATAACAAGAGTTGGAATTCCAATTCTAGCATCAAATGCAGCACCTTCTCTTTCTGGATATGAAATAGCTGAAAAAGGAGGAGTTACATTAGTTGGTTTTATTCGTGGTCAACGTTTTAATGTTTATAATAATTTAGGAAGAGTAATATTTGATAAATAATTACTCTATTCTAAAACAGTGTGTCTTGCTTTTAAATCACTTTCTGTTTGCTCCATTACTTCCATTAACTCAGAAACTAAACCATCTAAAAATACAAGACTTGTTAATTCAAATGCAGTACCTAATGGAGTAAGTGATGTGTAATTTCCATGAATTTGACGTTTCATATAATTTTTATCATCAGCTTCTACTTTTGTTCTTCCTTTAACAAAAATATAAGAATCTGCTAATTTACCTAAACTTGATTCTGGATATGATGTTAATGCTAATACGTTAGCCCCCCTATTTTTAGCTATTTTTGCAGGAGATACAATAGTACTAGTTTCACCAGATCCTGAAATAGCTATTAAACAATCTCCTTCATTAATTGCAGGAGTTGTAGTTTCACCAACCACATAAGTACTAATTCCTAAATGCATTAATCTCATAGCAAATGCTTTTGCAGCTAAACCAGACCTTCCAGCACCTATTACAAAAATATTATTAGACTCTCCAATAATATTAATAAACTTTTTAACATCATCTTCATTTAAATAATCTTCAGCATTTCTAATATTGTCTAAAATTGCATTAATAGCATCTTTCATTATTTCCATTTTATCTTCCCAAAATATTTGAATTTTAGTTAATTATTAATTATATTTAATTTTATATATTAAATTAATGAATTTCAAAAGTAATGGTCTTATTAGTTTAGAAATAGATGGTAAAATTTATGATTATAAATTATATAATACCTTAAAATCACTATCAAAAACATATTCTCAGAGAAAATCTGCAAAAGAACTTGGAATTTCCCATGCTGTTTTAAATAGACGAATTAAAAAAGCAGAAGATAAGATAGGACTTCGAATTGTTGAAAAAATAGGATCTGGAAGTGTTCTTACAATAGATGGAATGAATCTTTTAAAAGAATATGAAAATTATTATCACCAGATTGCAAAAACTGAAAATATTACTATTGGAGGAGGCCATATTGTTTCAGGGCTTTTAGAGTCAATTACCCAACCATTTGAAATATCAGTTTATAGTAGTAATGATTCAAATTCATTTAAATTAGCAAAAAGAGATGTTATTGATATATTGGCATTAGATGATCCATTAATTGCTTTTGAAAAAGATCTTAATTTTACTCCTATTGGCTTTGATTATCTTGTTTTAATTACAGGTAAAAATTCAAAACCAATTAAAAGTATTAATGATTTAAAAAATCTTGATTTTGTAGCAGTAAATGGATCGGCTCAAAGACTTGCATGGAATACACTTGAACATTATGATATCCCATATAATATAGTTAAAACTGTTAACTCCCAATTTGATGCTTATAAAATGGTTAAAAATTCAGATAATCTCCATAGTTTTTTAAATGCTAGCTATTTTAATGGAAATGATATATTAAAACATGATACTCGACATGCAATTAGTTTAGTTCAAATTAATGAAGAAAAAGAAGAAGTTTTTGATTTTATTGAGTTTTTATTAAATGATGGTCAAAAAGAGATTGTTAAACAAGGTTTTAGTTCCATATAATAATACTTATAAAATGCTCTTAGATAATTAAAAATATCTTTAAACAATATACTAATTATATCAAAATATTGACCCAGACCCAAGTCAAAAACTTAAAATATGGTTTGAAATAATATTAAATTATCGAAAAAAATAGGTAATGACTATGGCGAAAAATAAAGATTTATTAGCAGTTGGACATACTGCGCTTGATTATATTATAAAAGTGGAAGATTTCCCTAAAGCTAATTTTTCAGCACCAATAACAGATATGAAAACCTTTAATGGAGGAGCAGCTGCAAATGTGGCGATAATTGGAGCTACCCTTGGTTTAAACACAGCTCTTGTATCTGCAGTAGGTGGGGATTTTAAAGATAGTTCTTACTATAAAAAAATGAAAAACCTTAATATAGATACAGACTCATTAATAATAATTCCAGGAGAAGCTACTCCAACTGCTTTTGTAATGACAAATGATAATGATGATCAGATTAGTTACTTCTATTGGGGAGCTGCAAAAGAATTTGCAAAAAGTAAAGTCCCTAAAAAAGCTATTGGTTCAGTAGAAGCAGTACATTTAGCAACAGGAGATCCTGATTTCAACTGGAAATGTAGTAAACAAGCAAAGGATGAAGACTTATTAATTTCATTTGACCCAGGCCAAGATTTAGGAATGTACTCAAATGAAAAGCTTAAAGATGTCCTTGAAAACACTACAATTCTTTTTGGAAATCATTACGAAATTGAAAGGATTTGTGACAATTTAGAAGTTGATATCCAAGGTTTAAGAGAAATTGGTCCTGATATTGTAGTTAAAACTTGTGGAGCAAATGGTAGTGAAATCTATTCTAATGATGATAAAATAGCTATTGATGCTATAAAAACTACAGCTATTGATCCAACAGGAGCTGGAGATTCCTTTAGAGCAGGATTTTTAACTAGATTCATTAATGGAGAATCTATACTTGAATCAGCAAAATTTGCATCTACAGTATCCTCTTTTATTGTAGAAGAGCAAGGTTGTCAAACAAAAGCACCTAGCTTTGATGAAGCATACGAAAGAATGACTGAATTCTACAAAAACTAATCTTTTTTTCTTTTGTGGGACAAACAAGTGTCTTTTAAATCTTGTTATAGGAACCCATTTCTTTTTTTTTGGTTTTGTATGTCAGTACAACTATTAGTATGTTGTTAACCTTGTGCAACAAGCTAGAGTCTCCCTCCATTTTTATAAATCAGTATAATATAGGAATTTCCATTGCAGTTACGGCGAAATGTTCTCTCCATTAAACTTTTAACTAAATAATCAGTTAGGAAGTATCACATATGGAATGTCTAAGGATTAAATATAGGTATTCAAGCATTAGGCTGATTGTGAATGATACTGAATTTTATGAAAGGTAGAGGATTTCGAAGGAATTAAATGCCACTATAATCGAAAGATGGGAGGAAACTTGATATTGGAGCATTATAACAGTGAGCAGATAGAGCATCCAAGTGTATGCTTAAGTAGAAACACTGCTACTTTTGAAAGGGGAATTGCACGAATATAAAACGAAAATAACAGAAATAACTTAAATAAGCAGGAATCTGACAGGAGGAATGATAAGTGATGTTTTAAAACTCAAGATAAAATTTTGAGTCTAGCATTTCTTTACATGCTACCATTTTTGTGTTTATTCATATATTCACGTTTAGCAAAAAGTTATTATTAATTAAAGATATAATGATAAAATAACTGTAATTGAATAAGATATTGAATTCTTTTAATATTATTAAAAGTTTTTTACTAGTTGCTATTCATTTATTTAAATATATATTAAATTATCATTTAATTATGTTTAAATACGAAAAGTTACAATTTATTAAATATTTTTAAATTGTTATTAGTTGTAATTTTTTATTAGGAGGTTAAAACAATGAATGAAGATATTATATTCGATAAAGAAAAATTTAAAGTATTGATTCACTACATTATAAGTAAGTGTGATTCTAAAGATGATTTTGGAAAAACAGTACTTTATAAGTTGGCCTATTTTTCTGATTTCAATTATTATGAATTATACGAAAAGCCAATTTCTGGGGCTAAATATGTTCGTAAAACACATGGTCCAATTCCCCCAATATTTGATGAAGAAATAAAAGCTGAATTAATTAATGAACATAAAATAAAAGAAATTAAGGAGTATTCGCATTATCCAAGATATAAATATAAGTCATTAAAAAATCCAAATTTGGAGTTGTTATCAGAAAATGAAATCTTTACAATTGATAATGTAATAAATATGTTATCTCACATGAATGCTACACAAATTAGCAAATATTCACATGGGGATCTTCCATGGAGAATTGCAAAAAATGACGAAGAATTAGATTATGAATATGTATTCTATCGTGAACCAGAATACAGTGTGAGGAAATATGAGGATAAATGAACTAGAAGGATATAAATTTGATTCTCTTCCAATTTTTGATAAAGAATATGATAAAATACTGCGAAAGCATAAATGTCCTACATTAGAAGAGGATTTTAAAAGATTACAAAAAACTTTAGTTCAAAATCTAAAGGAATCAGAAAAATTCCCCAAGCATATTTGTAACAGAATTTCAGGATTAGACTCAAATGTTTGCGAACCTGCATTCATTGTTAAAAATTTCCGTTGTAAAGGAATAGGTGGAGGTTCAAGATCAAAATTTAGAATTACATTTGTATATTTTCCAGAGGAAGGTATTATAAAGTTCGTTGAATTCTTCATCAAAAGTAAAAAGAATATTGAAAATAAACAGAGAATTAATAATATGTTCAAATAAATTTGAATTATGCTCATACGACATCATAGCATGTGTAAAAAGGAAAATAGAATATCACATAGTACCACTATGGATGCATGACTGAAGGATGGTTTAAAGTTAAATATGCTTGATTTCCGTTGAAGTATGAACTAGCACATATTATTGTAATTTTTGGGATTATATTGAAAGAATAAAGTTTAAACATGTTTTAAGATGTTTATATTGATGTATTTATATATTATGTGCTTCAGATAATTAATATGGTTGAGCCGACTTGTTGGAAACAAACACGAGCTATTCTAAGGAGAGAAAGAGTAAGCAATCACTCTGACTTATACGACTATAACAACAAATATCTGATTTATAGCTATTAGAAAAATAAAATTCATATAAAAATACTATTTAAGCTTTGCCATAATATGAAAAGTATTATAATAGCTAAGAAAATGTAATTTGATAATTAACCTTTAATTTAATATTCTCTAACATATTTCCACTGTGGATAAAAATACTTTTTATAAAATATAAAAATTTAATATATCTAAAAAAATAAGAAAAAAATAGAAATTTAGGGTTTAATCTGTAATGGATACTCCACCATGTTTTGAATTAGTAGACTGTTCTTTGACAACTTTACCATCTTTAATAATCTTAACAGTTAATTGACCAGCACCATCTTGCTGTATATTAGCAGAAACAGTATCAGTACTATTACCATTCAAAGTAATTGTCTTGTTACCTGTTCCATCATAACTTGAACTACTTCCATCCACACCAATAGAACCAGACCAAGAACCATTACAAATTATTTGTACTTGCAATTCAGGAGCATCAGATTTACTAGATTGTCCACCACTACTCAATGCAACAATACAACATAACACTACGATAATAATTATCACGATCAACGCAACATATTTCTTCTTCATAGTTATTCACTTTCTCCTTCAATTAATGATTTTTGTATACTATAATATTGAGTTTAATCTACATATTAAATTTTCTCATAACCTATCTAAGTTATCAATATACTAAAATTTCATAATAATCCACTACAAAATATACTTAATAACTTGCCCATAACCTTCATAACTGTAATAACCTACACTCCAAATTATGAATCAGAGCAAGGAGAATGCTCAAAACAACCAAAATACAGTAGAAACATTTCATTCTTCATAAATTATCACCATAGATGCACCCCACACAGTAACAAAAAGTTGTTTAACCCCCAGGTTATTAAGTTATTATCTATTATTATTGAATAAATAAATCAAATTAACCTTATTTTAATCAAATATCCTTAATAGGTATCTTTAAATATTATCTTTAAAAATAGAATATTAAAGTTGGTTTTATGATTAAATCAATTTTACTTTAATAAATTAAAGATAATTAGGTAATACCATGACCCAAATAGGCGACGCTAAAAAAGGAATAATAACAGAAGAAATGAAAACAGTAGCTAAAAAAGAAAACAAAAGTGAAGATTATATATTAAAATCAGTAGCTAAAGGAACAATAGTAATTCCTAAAAACAAAAACCATAATATAGAAGCAGTAGCAATAGGAGAAGGACTTAAAACAAAAGTAAATGCAACAGTAGGAACCTCAACAGACATAATAAATTTTGATGAAGAAGAACAAAAAGCACAAATAGCAATTGATGCAGGAGCAGACTGTTTAATGGAATTAAGTATAGGTGGAGATTTAGATGAAATAAGAAGAAGAATTCTTAAAATGTCACCATTACCAGTTGGAAGTGTGCCAATCTATCAAGCAGCTATTGAAACAATAAGAAAAGAAGGTTCAGCAATCTACATGGATGAAGAAATAATATTTAAAACAATAGAAAAACAAGCCAAAGATGGTATTGACTTTATGGCAGTTCACAGCAGCATTAATATAGAAACCCTAACACGACTTAAAACACAAGGAAGAGTAGCAGGACTTGTATCAAGAGGTGGGGCGTTTATATCATCATGGATAGTTGAAAATGAACTTGAAAATCCATTATACAAAAATTTTGATTATGTTTTAGAAATAGCAAAAGAACATGATGTTGTATTATCACTAGCTAATGGAATGAGAGCCGGCGCAATCGCAGATTCAACCGATCGAGCACAAGTTCAAGAATTAATTGTATTAGGAGAATTAATTGATAGATCACGTGATTTTAATGTTCAATGTATGATAGAAGGTCCAGGACATATCCCAATTAATGAAATTCCAGCAAATGTAATGATAGAAAAGAAATTATGTTCACAAGCACCATTCTACATGTTAGGACCAATAGTATGTGATATTGCACCTGGATACGACCATATTGTATCAGCTATTGGGGCAGCAGAATCTGCAAAGGCAGGAGCCGATTTTATATGTTATGTAACACCAGCAGAACACCTAGCACTACCATCCCCTAGTGATGTAAAAGAAGGAGTAATTGCAACTAAAATAGGAGCATATGCTGGAGATATGGCTAAAGGAGTCCATAATGGAGAAAGAGACTTAGAAATGGCTTATGCGAGAAAAGATCTTAATTGGGAAGAACAATACAACCTTGCATTAACCCCAGATGTTGCTCGTGCAAAAAGGGAAGAAAGACCACCTGAAGATAATGATGCATGTACAATGTGTGGAGATTTCTGTGCTGTAAAAATTGTAAATGAATGGTTAGATAGTAAAGACCATGATATTTTACAAAATTAATCTTC
>JABUVA010000016.1:69286-75882 GCA_021442885.1 Methanobrevibacter sp.
GTGGATTTTTAGGGTATTTCTCCTTTGGTTATGTTTCAGATAAAATCGGAAGACGACCAGCATTTACACTATATTCTATTATTATGGCAATATCAGTTTCAATGATAACAATCTTTTGGAATGCAATTGTGGATATACCAAGGATTATTTTAATATTCTTGTTCTTAGTAGGATTTGGAACTGGTTACTTTGGTGGATTCGGACCATTGTTTTCAGAACAATTCCCAACAAAAATTAGAAGTACAGGTTTAGGTACAATATTCAATATATCAAGAGGAGTTCAATTTGTAACACCTGTTGCAATAGCTATGATTTCAGCTACCTACCAAATGAGTGCAGGTATATTTTTAGCAGCAGTATTTGCTATACTTGGTGGTATTTGGATATGGACATTACCAGAAACTCAAGGTAGTGAATTAACTGAATAAAAAATGCATTAATCAGTATTTACATAATTATTCTAATTAAAATATTAAGACAAACATGGATGTGAAAAAATGGGTCAAGTTATCAATTACAAGTGTAATTCATGTGATTTTAAATTTAAAGAAGAAAATAAAGAATTTTATTTTAATGAAGATTTAACTGAATTTAAAGAAGAAATGTGTCTTTTTTTAACATTTAAAGAAATAGCTAAATCACCAATTAATGGTTTAGTTCATATAACCTACTGTGATAACTGTGATATGTTTATTAAAACATACACAATTACTAAAAATGAAACTAAATTAACAGAAAAAGAAGTAGAAGATTTAATATTGAAATCTTCAAAAGATACTGAATTTTTAGGAAAAAAACTTGAAAAACTAGTTTTATTAAATTATGATAGGGAAAATAAGAGATATATTAATTGTCCAGAATGTGGAAAAGATTTATTGAAAACATTAACACATAAGTCTAACTGCCCTAATTGTGAAAATGGTAAAATACTGGCTTTTGGATTTGAATGTGTTGATTAAATCTAAATATTTCTCTTTTTATTTTTTATAAACTAACATAATTTTTTTATATTAAAAAAAATAGAATTAAAATATTAAATCTTATTTTTTATTATTATTACGGTGATTTAATGAAACATTGGACTGAAAGAATAGCTGAAGAATTAAGCAAAAGAGATGTTGATAATCATGTTATAGCTAGTGGAACATCAATATCAGGATCAATACACATTGGAAACTCATGCGATGTATTTATAGCTAATGCAATAGGAAAAGAATTACGTAAACTTGGTAAGGATGCTAAAACAATATGGATTGCAGATGACCATGATCCTTTAAGAAAAGTTCCATACCCATTACCTGAAAGTTATGATAAATATTTAGGAATGCCATATTCTAATATTCCATGTCCTGATGGTTGTTGTGATAGTTTTGTAGAACACTTTGAAAAACCATTTTTAGGAGTTATGGATGATTATGGAATAGAAATGGAAACAGAATCTGGCTTTGAAATGTATAAAAGTGGAGCTTACAATGACTATATTAGAATAGCTATTGATAAAGCAGAAGAGATTAGAGAAATCTTCAATAAATACAGAAGAGAACCTTTAGATGATGATTGGTTACCTTATAATCCTATTTGTGAGAAATGTGGAAGAGTAAATACAACATATGCTTATGATTATGATGGAGACATTGTAAAATATAGATGTGAATGTGGCCATGATGGTGAAATGGATATTAAAACAGGAAATGGAAAACTAACCTGGAGAGTTGAATGGGCTGCAAGATGGAAAATATTTAATGTAACCTGCGAACCATTTGGAAAAGACCATGCAGCTAGTGGTGGATCTTATGATGTAAGTAGTGTTATCTCTAAAGAAATATTTGACTACGAACCACCTTATCCTGTTCCTTATGAATGGATTACTCTTGATGGTGAAGCTATGAGTAAATCACATGGAGTGTTCTTCACACCAAAACAATGGTTAGATATTGGTCCTGCAGAAAGTCTTAATTATTATCTATTTAGAAGTAAGCCAATGAAAGCAAAAGATTTCTCACCTAAAATGGCATTTTTAGACTTTATAGATCAATTTGATAAAGTTGAAAAAGTATTTTATGATGAGGAAGAAGCGCCATCAGAAAAAGAAGGTAAAAAATTCAAAACTATATATGAAATATCTCAAATTCATAAAGGAGAACCATTACCATTTAGACCTCCTTACAGATTCCTTGTTAATGCTTATCAAATAGCTGGAAATAACTTAGAGAAAATTTTTGGAATTCTTAAAAGAAACTCACAATTAACAAAAAGCTTTGAAGATAAAGCATTTGCTGATTTAAATGAAAAAGAATTAGAGCAATTCCAAGGACGTGTAGATAATGTAATTAATTGGTTAGATATTTATGCACCTAAATTTGTGAAATTCCAAGTTCAAGAGAAAAGCATTCCAAAATTACCATTAACTGATGAGCAAACACAATTCTTAAAAGATTTAGCTGATTTAATGGAAAACAGGGAATTTACAGATGCAACTACACTACATGATGCAATGTATGAAATATTAGAAGCACAAGGCCTTAAGCCTCAAAAAGGATTCCAAGCTATTTATAAAATGATACTTGGTCAAAAACAAGGCCCTAGAGCAGCTTCATTTTTATTATCTTTAGATAAAGATTTTGTTATTAAAAGATTAAGAGGAGAAGCTTAACTGCTTCTTAAATCTTTTACATATTCTATTTTTTTTTGTTAATAGCTATTAAAGTAATTCTGTAGTATTTCCTACTTTAGCTAATTCTTTTGCCCATATTTCTGGATTTTCTTTAATATATTCTTCAAATAACTCTCTACATTCAGAGTTATTTAAAACTATTACTTCTACATTATTATCAATTAAAAGATTTTCAGCACCCATTAATGTAATATTATCTCCAATAACTACTTTTGGAATATTATATAAAATTATGGCTCCAGAACACATAGGACATGGTGATAAAGTAGTAAAAAGTGTTGTTTTTTGATAATCTTCAAAATCTAGGCGTCCTGCATTTTCAATAGCATCCATTTCCCCATGTAAAATAACAGAATCATTTTGGATTAATTTATTATGTCCTTTAGAAATAACTTTCCCTTCTTTTACAAGAACTGCACCAATTGGAATTCCACCTTCATCTAAAGATTTTTTAGCTTCTTTAATTGCAATTCCCATAAAATAATTATAAGATTTCATTGTTTTAAAAAAAAGTAGAAATGATGAAATTAATCATCATCAAGTTTAACTTGTTTATTTGAAAGCCTATCGAAGAATCCTCTGTTAGATTGTTCATTAAGAGCTTTCTTGTATTTATTGACTTGACTTTTCAAGTCATTAATAGATTTTTGTGAATCATTATACAATCTATCATAATTGCTTTGTTTACTATTTAAATCACGATTAAGGTCGTTGATTGTATCTTTATAATGATTGATTGTTCTAGTTGTTTTTGCATCAACTTCTTCTTTATAGTTACCTAATTCAATGAGTTTATTTCTAAGATCCATAACCTCATTTTGAAGAGCGGGAACTTTAGATTCTAATTCTTCAATTTTAGCATCTTTTTCTTTTAGTTCATCAATCATTTTTTCATTTGAATCTTTCAATATTTTAATTTGATTAGTATCAAACTGAGCTAATTTAGCTTTATATGAATCTACCTTATCTTTTGCGTCTTTTTTAACATCATCGATTGTAGAATCTAATTTTTCCAATCTTACTTTATTAACTGCAGATTCAGCACTAATTTTAGTTAGTTTATCACTTAAAAGAGCATTAATATCTAATTGTTCGTAATATTTTTTAGTACTAGCTTCTAATGCATCAGTTAACTCAGATTTAAAAGATTTTAATTCTTTTATTTCATTTTTAAGATTAGGAATTACATTACTAGTTAAATAAGTTAATTCCTGAGATTGTTTTGCGATTCTATCATCTTTTGTATTTCCTTTATCTGAAGATACATTTGACTCTTGATTATTATTTTGAATATTTTCTGTATTTTCAACTTCAGATACATTTTCATCAGACATTAGACCACCTACTTTAGTCTATTCTAATAAATTAAAAATTCAACAACTAAGTTCTTAAAGTTTACTTTATTTATATTAAAATATATAAATTTTTTCAAAAAAAAAGATTTTTAAAAAAAGATAGAAAACGAATAAAATTATTAAAAATCTATTTTAATTATTTAAAACATTATAGGAAATGTTTAATATCAATAATCTTATTAATCAGCATTTTTTATTATTAATTTATCACCATATATTAGAAATAAGTAATATTAATTATTTTATAATCATTTATACTGTTAAAATATAGTTATAAGACATAACAAAAATTTCTAATAAGATATTATTATAAAAAAATNAACTACTAATAAAATATTATTATAAAAAAAGCTATTTTATAATTAATTTAAATTATTAAAGTATTTTAAAATAAACAATTAAAATACAAATTCTTTAAATCAATTTTTTTATTTAACATGACAACCAAATGTTAACTTTAAGATATTATTAAATAGTAAAATATAGTATAAAAAGTAATAGAATTAATTTTATTTTTTACTAAAATTTGGAGATACTATGGATTACTTTGAAAGGCTTGAATCGGAAACAAAAAAATTATATGAAATAGCTAACGAAGCAAGAGCTAAAGGATTGGATGTTGAAACAAAAACAGAAGTGCCTCTTGCAAAGGACCTTGCAGAAAGAGTTGAAGGACTTGTAGGACCTGAAGGTGTAGCTAAACGTATTAAAGAACTGGAAAAAGATATATCAAGAGAAGAAGTAGCTTTTGAAATTGCTGCAGAGATTGCATCAGGAAAATTTGAATTAGTTGGAGAAAAAGCAGAATATAATCAAGAACAAAGATGTGATCAGGGATTGAGAACTGCACTAGCTATTTTAACAGAAGGTGTAGTAGCAGCTCCTCTTGAAGGAATTTCACAAGTAAAAATTAAAGAAAACTTTGATAAAACAAAATATATTGCAGTTTATTTTGCAGGACCTATTAGAAGTGCTGGAGGAACAGCTGCTGCTCTTGCAGTTCTACTTGGAGATAAAATTAGAGGAGCAGTAGGTATTGATGAATTTAAACCTATTGATGATGAAATCGAAAGGTATGTTGAAGAAGTAGAGCTTTACGAATCAGAAGTGACAAATCTTCAATATTCACCAACCCCTGAAGAAGTAAGGTTTGCTGCAACTAACATCCCTGTTGAAGTAACAGGAGAGCAGACTGATGCAGTAGAAGTTTCACATAGAGATTTAGAAAGAGTAGAAACCAATAATATTCGTGGTGGAGCACTTTTAGCTATGATTGAAGGAGTAGTTCAAAAGTCAAAAAAGATTTTAAAAATATCTAAAAAATTAAAACTCGATGGATGGGACTGGCTTGCGGAATACTCAAAACCAAAAGATGACAAAAAAGAAGATGATGCAAAAAAAGAAGAGGTTGATATTGTAACTGAACCAAAATATATACAAGATATTATAGGAGGTAGACCTGTTCTTGGATATCCTTCTGAAAAAGGAGGATTTCGTTTAAGATATGGTAGGTCTCGTAATACTGGTCTTGCAGCTATGGGAGTTCATCCTGCTACAATGACTCTTCTTGATTTTCTTGCTGTTGGAACACAACTTAAAATAGAACATCCTGGAAAAGGTAATTGTGTTGTACCTGTAGATTCTATAGAAGGCCCTATTGTTAAACTTAAAAACGGAAATGTAGTTAAAGTAAATACAATATCTGAAGCAAAAGAATATAAACATAAAATAAGCGAAATATTATTTTTAGGAGATATGCTTGTTGCATTTGGGGAATTTTTAAGAAATAACCAACCATTACTTGAATCTGGATGGTGTGAAGAATGGTGGAGTGGCATTTTAATAGAAAAAGGTGTTTCGGACGAAGTTGATTTAGAAAGACTTGAAAAAGGAGATTTAACTGCTAAAGAAGCTTTTGAAATTTCTAGAAAATATGAAGTTCCACTACATCCAAAATATACTTATTGTTATAATGATGTTACTGTTGAGGATTTAAATTCATTAATTGAATTAATACTTGAAAATAAAGATAATTATGATGATGAAAATGGTTTAGAACTTCCTTTAGATTATAGAAAAAGAATAATGGAAATTATTGGGCTTCCACATGTTGTTGATCAAAAGACAATTAAAATAGCTAGTGATGATGCTTATAGTATAATTAATACATTAACTAAAAAAATTGAAAAATCAGATTCAAGTTTAGAATCTTTAAATAAAATCACAGATATTGAAATTAAAAATAAGGCTCCTGTTTATATTGGAACTCGTGTTGGTAGGCCTGAAAAATCTAAAGAAAGACTAATGAGGCCAGCTCCCCATAGTTTATTCCCAATTGGGAATTTTGGAGGTAGTAGACGATTAGTTGCTGAAGCTGCTAAAAAAGGAACTCTTAGGATTGATTTAGCTAGGCGTATTTGTACAAAATGTAAATTAGGTTCTTTTAATTCTATTTGTCCTCATTGTGGAGCACCAACTACTATTGGACCTTCTGGTGAAAAGTCTATTAATCTAGGTGGAATGCTTAGAAAGGCTTCTGATAATGTGAGTGTACGTAAAGTTGATGA
>JABUVA010000016.1:75891-79895 GCA_021442885.1 Methanobrevibacter sp.
GTTGTAGGTATGATTTCCGAATCAAAAATCCCTGAACCTTTAGAAAAAGGAATTTTAAGAGCTAAAAATGGAGTGTTTACATTTAAAGATGCAACTATACGTCATGATTCAACTGATTTACCACTTACTCATTTTATTCCAAAAGAAATTGGAGTAACTGTTGAAAAGCTTCTTGAAATGGGATATGAACATGATTGTTATGGTGAGCCAATTGAAAGTGATGATCAGATAATTGAGCTTAAAGTACAGGATGTTGTTGTTTCTGATAATTGTGGAGATTATCTTGTTAATGCTGCTAATTTCATTGATGATGAACTTGAAAGATATTATGGTATGGAGCCATTTTATAATGTAGAAGATAAATCTGACTTAATTGGTCATTTAATAGCTGGACTTGCTCCTCACACTTCTGCAGGAGTTCTTGGAAGAATTGTAGGTTTTACTCATGCTTTAGCATGTTATGCTCATCCTTATTTCCATTCAGCTAAACGTAGAAACTGTGATAGTGATGAAGATGCAGTTATGCTTCTTTTAGATGCTTTATTAAACTTTTCAAAATCATACTTACCAAGTACTAGAGGAGGAAGTATGGATGCTCCTTTAGTTTTATCTTCAAGAATTGATCCTGAAGAGATTGATGATGAGTCACATAATATTGATATATTTGATAGATTCCCTGTTGCATTTTATGAAAAAACTAAAGACCCTTTAAAGCCATCTGAGGTTTTAGATTATATTGACAATGTTGAGATGCATTTAGGAACTCCAAAACAGTATGAGGGTTTGATGTTTTCCCATCATACTTCTAGTATTCATGCTGGTCCTACTGTTTGTTTGTATAAAAGGTTACCTTCTATGAGAGAAAAGGTTGATGCTCAGATTTCTCTTGCAGAAAATATTAGAGCTGTTGATCAACGTGGTGTTGTTGAGAAAGTTTTATCTTCTCATTTTTTACCTGATATTATGGGTAATTCAAGAGCTTTCTCAAAGCAAAAAGTTAGGTGTCCTAAATGTGGAGCTAAGTATAGACGTATGCCTTTAACAGGTAAATGTAGATGTGGTGGGAATTTAATATTAAGTGTTTCAAAAGGTTCTGTTACAAAGTATCTTGAAATCTCAAGAGACCTTGTAAATAGATATCCTGTTTCTCATTATTTGAAACAAAGACTTGAAATTCAAGAATTTGGAATTAATTCCCTGTTTGAAAGTGATAAATCTAAACAGAGTTCATTAGATATTTTCTTCTAATGAATTTTTAATATACAATATTACTGTTAAAGTGCTCTTACTTAACTTTAAAAACAGATCAAAAAATAAAATAGCTATTATGTTTTTTGTAATACTGAAATATTGTTCGTATCAAAGCGAACATTTTATATACAACAAATTACATAATACTAGTAAGTGATAATAATATAAAATTATTATTAGAGAAAAAATAAATAGTGTGGTGTAAAAATATGGATAGAAGTTCTGATGTTGCTGAAATGTTAAATAACTCAGTAGATATCAATGTAATAAAGAATAACGGAATCACAGAAAGATTCAGTTACGAAAAATTAGTAAAATCATTAATTATGGTCGAAGTACCATTTTTTGAATCTGATAAAGTAATTGCAGAAGTTGTAAGTAAAATTTATGATGGAATTACAACTAAAGAATTGAAAAAAATCGTATACGAATCTCTTGAAAAAGTAGATGGTGAAATAGCTAACAAATATTTAGCTACAGCACAACTTAAAGTACGTACATCAAGAGATACAATCGAAGCATTTGATATGAGTAAAATTGCAAATACTTTAATTGAAGAAACTGGAGCATCCCAAGAAACAGCATTTAATATTGCTTCTGAAGTATGGAAAGAACTTAAAAAATTAAATGTAGAATATTTAACCGCTCCAATGATAAGAGAAATGGTAAATACAAAACTCCTAGAATATGGTTTAGAAGACTTAAGAAAACAATACACTCGTCTCGGTATTCCAGTATACAACATTACTTCATTAATAGAAGCAGGGGACAGAAGTAATGCAAATATGATTCACAACCCAGAAAGTATACATAAATATGTAGCAGACGAAGCATTAAAACAATACGCTCTTTTAAAAATGTTACCTTCTCATTTAGCAGATGCACATATGTCTGGAGACATTCACATACACGATTTAGAATTCTTCGCAGGAAGACCATTAAACTGTATGCAACATGACATCAGAACATTCATAAAATATGGACTTAAAGTAGACGGTACAGGAGATCACACCTCTGTTGCAGGTGCTCCAAGCCACATGGAAACTTTAATGAATCATACAGGCGAAGTAATGTTAGCTGCTCAACAAAACATGAGTGGTGGACAAGGAATGAGTCTCTGGAATGTATTTGTAGCACCATTTGCAACTGGAAGAAGCTATGATGAAATCAAACAATGTATCCAAATGCTTGTTTATAACTTAAACATGGCTTATGCAGCTCGTGGATCACAAGTTCCATTTACAAGTATGGCTTTAGAATTTGGAGTTCCTAAGTTCCTCCAAGATGAAACTGCATACGGACCAAAAGGAGAAATAGTTGGAACATATGGTGACTTTGAAGAAGAAACCCGCCTTATCCAAAAAGCATTTACAGAAACATTACTTGATGGTGACCAAGAAGGAAAACCACATTTATTCCCAAATACAATTTACACATTACGTGAAGAAACCTTAAAAGGAGATTATGACGAAGATTTACAATTAGTTCACGAATTATCTGCAAAATACGGTTCATCCTACTTTGTAAATATGTTACCAAAATATAGAAATGAAATGGCAAATTATATGGGATGTAGAACCTGTTTACAAGATACTTGGACAGGCCACTGGGATGAAGACTGTCTACGTACTGGTAACCTTGCATATGTTACTTTAAACTTCCCAAGAATCGGATACCAATCTCATGATGAAGATCAAGTATTTGAATATCTTGATGAATACATGGATTTAGCTGTTGAAACTTTAATGATTAGAAGACAACAAGGATTAAAATGCTTTAATGACTTTGGAATCCTTCCATTCTTAAACCAAGAAGTTGAAGATGATACATATTACCGTATCCGTAATTCTACTTTATCATTTGGTTTTGTTGGTCTTAACGAAATGTTATTATCCTTATTTGGAGCAGGAATCGATGATAAAGATGCTAACAAATTTGGTGTAAAATGTCTTGAACACATTAACAACAGAGCTAAAGCATTACAAGATGAAACTGGTATCCGTTGGAGTGTATTACAAACTCCTGCTGAATCTACTGCTTACAGATTTGCAACTCTCGATAAAGAACAATTTGGAGATAAAGCTATTGTACAAGGAGAAGGATGTGCAAATTACTACACCAACTCTTCACATGTACCAGTAGATACTGGAGTGTCCTTAATTGATAAAATAAAAATAGAAGAACAATATCACAGCTTAACCCCTGGAGGACACATATTCCATGCATTTATGGGAGAATCCTATGCAGATCCAGATTCATTAATGAGTTTAACTAACAAAATAGCTAAAAACTCAGACATCGGATTCTGGGCTTACAGTTCAGCTATGAGTTTCTGTCTTAAATGTAAAACTTTAATGAAAGGTTTAAATACCACCTGCCCAACTTGTGGTGAAAATGAAGATGTTGAATGGTATGACAGAATAACTGGATACGTCCAACAAGTAGGTCGTGCAAAATCAGCTTCTGGTGGTTGGAACCCTGGAAAAAGACAAGAATTAATGGACAGAAAAAGATGGGAACAATAAAATCCCATCCACACTATTTTTTTTATAAAATTTTTAGAAACTTTAATGCGATAATATGAATTCATGGATTTATTTAATTATCGCAGGAATATTTGAAATGGTTTGGGTTTTATCTTTAAAATTCTCAGACAACTTCAAAAAAATCGAATTTACAATATTAACTATAATAGCTATGGTTTTAAGCCTATTATTTCTTTCAATATCTTTTAAAAACATTTCAACAGGAAC
>JABUVA010000016.1:79913-81775 GCA_021442885.1 Methanobrevibacter sp.
GCTATTGGAACTATTGGTGTTATAATATTTGGAATAATGTTTTTAGGAGAGTCTATTTCATTTTTAAAAGTTATTTTTATAGCATTGATTGTTATTGGAATTATTGGTTTAAATCTTATTAGCTAAATATTTCCTAAATATACATATTTCATTCCAGAATCTTCAGCTATTTCTTTTGCTTTAAATAGAGTGTTTGGTTCTGTTGGTGAAATATCATTCATTTTATAATATGGAAATGCTCTTGAAAAATGAATTGGAACATCAACAGATAAATTTTCAACTATGAAATTAACTAGCTCTGTTATTTCTTTTGTTGAGTCATTTTTTCCATTTATTAAAAGGTTTGTTATCTCAAGATGTTTTCCAGCATCATAAATCTTTTGAATATTATCTAAAACAACATTTCAATCTGCTTTACAAACTTTTTTATAAAATTCTTGAGTTATAGCTTTTAAATCTATGTTAAATGCATCGACAAATGTTAAAATTTCTTCTATTGATTCTGCAGACATGTATCCATTACTTACATATATTATTTTAAGATTTTTTTCACGAGCTAATAGAGAAACATTTTTGTTAAAAGGTAGGTGTATAGTAGGTTCATTATATGTCCAAGATATTGACTTACAATTATAATCTATTGCATTTTCCACTATTGTTTCTGGAAGCATTTTAATTGATGGTGAAAATTCTGTATATTCATGTGAAATACTATAGTTCTGACAGTGCAAACAACCCATATTACATCCAAAACCTCCTAATGAATAGGTTACAGTTCCTGGTAAAAATCTAGCTAATGGCTTTTTTTCAATAGGATCAACATTAACAGCAGATATTACACCATATCCAATATCTATCATTTCCCCATTAACATTTTTAAATTGTTTACAAATTCCAAATTTACCCTCATTGATTTTACAATAATTAGAACAAATTTCACACCTTAATTTATTATTTTTAGAACTTTTCCTATATCTCAAAAAAGACACCCTCGATTATTGTTAAAATATAGTAGATTTTTATATTATTTATATTAAAATTTTAATATCAAATTTTCTTAATAGGTTTATAAAGTATATTTTAAATTTATCAAAAGAGCTTTAATTAAAAAATTAAAAATAAATAATTAATAAAATAGAATTTAAAATAAAATCAATAGCTATTTATTATATAAAAATAAAATTAATAATAGATATTAAAATTGGGGGAATTAAAATAAACTTAAATTTTAATTATTATGAGAAAAAAATTATTCTAATAACTGTATTTTGTATAGCATTCCTAACTACAAATATTATAACAGTTAAAATTTTTGACCTAGGATTTTGGGGATTAACAGTTCCCTGTGGAGTGATAATTTATCCATTAGTATTTATCCTTACATCAATTATAGCTGATGCATATGGAGAAAGAACAGCACAAAAAACAATAATATTCGGTGTTTTATGTAATATCCTTTTTGTAGTTGTCGCTGCAATAGCATTACTACTTCCACCAGCACAATACTGGGATGGACAGTCAAGCTTTGAATACATATTCCACCAAACACCAAGAATGATAATTTCATCATTTGCATCCTATTTAGTTGGTAACTTTATAAATGCTAAATTAACAACAATCATTAAAAATAGATCTCCAACAGGAGACGTTGGTTATAAAGGTATCATAGCTATTATAGTTGGTGAAATTGTTGATAATGCCGTATTTATTATTTTGGCATTTGCATTTGTTGTAGATTGGTATAATATTTTCATAATGATTTTAGTACATTACATAATAATGCTTGTATGGACATTTATAGCTCAACCAATAACTGTACGTGTTAGTCACTGGGCTAAAAAAGGAGAAGATAAAGTAATTGC
>JABUVA010000016.1:82653-91518 GCA_021442885.1 Methanobrevibacter sp.
CTTGGAGACTCTGCAGATCTTGTAGAAAAAGCTTATGGAGTTACATTAGATGACAATACTGCATTATTAGAAGGTGTTGTCTCACGTAAAAAACAAGTAGTTCCGATTATGACTGAGAACGCTTAATTCTAACTATTTTATATTTTAAAACTAAGTAGTCACCAAATATTATGGTGGCTTTTTTAAATTTTTTCTAAAACTAATTTTAAACAAACAAGTTGAATTTGAAACATTACCTTATTTCCAATTAAATAAACAAATTATAACGATATTACTTTTAAAAGAATATATAATTCATATTAACCAATTACATCAGAAATTTATCATAGAATGATAAATTAAAATGATATAAATGGAAATTCAACATATTTTTAACATCACCAAAAACTAAAAGTATATTAATATCTTTATAGAAATAAATTAATATTATCAAATTTTAATATGATAATTAATTTTATAATTTTTACAAAACTCTATGTTACTAGTATTATGGGCATTTATACTAGGTAGCTGATAACATAGATACTACCCAGACGTTATTTATAAAAAAGAGGTTATATAAATGCAAAGATCAAGAGGATTTAGAAGCAGATCCAGAAATAAAATGACTAAAGTAAACAGACCAGGTAGAACTAATCCTATTACAAACAGAATGCAAAGATTTGAAGAAGGAGATTTAGTTCATATTATTATAAACCCAAGTATTCAAAAAGGTCAACCACATCCTAGATTCCATGGAAAAACTGCTAAAGTTATTGGAAAAGAAGGCAGAGCTTACATGGTAGCATTAAATGAAGGAAACAAATATAAAGAATTAATTGTTAGACCTGATCACTTAAAACTCCAAAAAGACTGATTTTATGATAGGGAAAAAAATAATTGAAAGCGAACCAATAACTTCTATTAAAGTAAAAGAAATTCTTGAAGAATATAGGGATAATCTCCCTACTGATTCTGAGAATGCTGAACTTAACTATGAACAGAACATTACTTTAAGTCGTCTTGAAAAGCTTCCACACTACCATCTTGAAGATGCAGAAAAAATGGTGGAAGAAATAAGTGAATTAAATATTAAACCAAAAGTAGCGGTTCGTATTGTGGATTTAATCCCTAAGGATTTATCCGATTTAAGATTAATATTTGCAAAGGAAGTCCATCAACCTACAAAAGAAGAAATGGAAAAAATCCTTGAAATATTAGAATCTTATGATGTTGTGGAGTAACTATAATAACTCCAACTTTTTCTATTTTTAACATTTAAACTAGCTTTTTTTAGATATGTTTATTAATTATTACTTCTAATATTTTAAATAATATCTAAACATTTAAGGAAGTTTTTCTTAAAAATATTTAGAATCTAAAGAAGTGATATAATGAGTGAAAGAAATAAAAATAAAAAAGCACGTCCTGAAAAAATGGAAGAAAATGCATTAGTTTTGGACTATCTTAGTTTAGGGTATGTTCAAAATGATATGTCAAAATTTAAAGGAAAAGCAATTGCTCAAGCTATTGGTGCTGATTATTTCACTTTATTAGAATTAACTCCATTAAAAGGTTCTGACTTTGATATTGGAGATGTTATTTATATTGGTAGAGACCGTAAAAAAGCAAAAGCTAGAGTATTTTCTAAACTAGATTATGAGAATCTAACAGCTACAAGTAGAATTGAACTAGACTATGCTATACGTGAACTTGTAGAAGCCCAAGAAGAAAAGTACGTTGAGTTTTTCAATACAGCAGGTTCTATAAGTACAAGACTTCATAAATTAGAACTTCTACCTGGAATTGGTAAAAAACATATGTGGAAAACTATTGAAGCTAGAAAAGCAAAACCATTTGAAAGTTTCGAAGATATTAGTCAAAGAGTTCCACCATTATCTGATCCTGCAGGAATGATTGTAAATAGAATTAAACAGGAATTAGACACAACCGTAGTTAAAAAAGGTAAAAATAAGTATCGTTTATTTACAAATGTTCCTAAAAGAACAACAAAGAGGAATAATGAAAAGAAATAATGATAATTTGACTAAAAACAATGTTGATTCATTAGCTAAACAAACTAAATCCATACTTAATAAGTATAATATTAAGTTAAATAAAAATCTTGGTCAAAATTATTTAATTGATAGAAATAAAAGAGATCAAATTGTAAATTTTGGAAATTTAACTAAAGATGATGTTGTTTTAGAAATTGGTCCTGGAATTGGCACATTAACTACTGAATTATCAGCAAAAGCCAAAAAAGTAATAGCTATTGAGCAAGACACCTCTATTTTTAAAATACTTAAAGAGAGGTTGGAAAAAGAGAATATAGATAATGTTGAATTAATAAACGATGATGCATTAAATGTGGATTTCCCTAAATTTAATAAGATCGTCTCTAATTTACCCTATCAAATCTCTTCTCCAATTACCTTTAAATTTCTTGATTATGATTTTGATATTGGTATTTTAATGTATCAAAAAGAGTTTGCAAGTCGTATGAATGGTGCTGTTGGGACTAAAGATTATTCTAGGTTATCTGCAATGCTTTATTTTAAATGTGATGTTGAGATTTTAACTAATGTATCTGCTGAATCTTTTATTCCAAAGCCTAAAGTAGATTCTAGTGTTGTGAAATTAACACCTAAAATTCCTAAGCTTGATGGGAAATTAAGTAATTTAAGTGTTGATGAAATAAGTGATGATACTTTTAATACTTATTCTAATTTTACAAAAGCTTTATTCCAACATAGAAATAAGAAAGTTAGAAATGCTTTAATTGATTCTCGCCATGAGATTTCAACTTTAGATAAAAAAGAAATGAAAAGTAAATTAAACTCTATTACTTCTACTAAAATTAATGATCTTTTAGATAAGCGTGTTATTGTAATTGATCCTGAAGATATTCTTTATTTATCTAGACAATTGACTTTTTAGGGATTTTTTATGAATTTTAAAATTGATACATCTGAAACTGTTTATAAACCTGCTGAGGATTCTTATTTACTTGCTGAGAATCTAATTGTTGAACCTGGAGATTATGTTTTAGAAATTGGAACTGGAACTGGTATTGTTGCAATGTATGCTTCTAGAATTACTGATAATGTTACTGTTACTGATATTAATTTAGATGCTGTTGTTTTGGCTGAACATAATTTTAAATTAAATAATATTGATAATATTGAGATTCTTTTTGGAAATTTATTTGAACCTGTTAAAAATAGAAAGTTTGATGTAATTTTATTTAATACTCCATATCTACCAACTGAAAAAGATGAAGTTATAGATGACAATTTAAATTATGCATTTGATGGTGGATTAAATGGAAGAAAAGTGATAGACTTGTTTTTAGATGAAGTGAAAAATCATTTAAATGATAAAGGAAAATTGCAGATAATACAGTCTTCACTATCTGATAACAATGAAACCTTAAGAAAATTAGACGAATTGGGTTTTATAAGTGAAATAGCTGCTAGTGAACATTTCTTTTTTGAAGATATAACATTAATTAATAGCTATTTATAAATAAAATAAAAAAATAATAGAAATGGAGATTATTTAATTTCTCCATCAAAAACAAGTTCTGCAGGACCTTTCATTAAAGCTCCTAACTCACCGTCTTTTTCATAAACATTAAACTCTAAATCTCCACCAGGAAGATGTAATAGAATATCTTTATTAAAAAGACCTAATTTAAACCCAGAAATAGCTGTTGATGTTGCACCAGTTCCACATGCAAGTGTTACACCAGCACCTCTCTCCCATGTTCTCATAATACCTTCATTTTCAGATACTACTTGAACAAAATGAACATTGATTTTTTCAGGGAAAACTTCATGACATTCTATTGCTGGACCAAATTTATCAATATCTACAGCAGCTACATCTTCAACAAAGATTATTGCATGAGGATTACCAACACTAATTGCAGTAATAGCATAAGTTTCATCTAAAACTTCTAAATCTCCATCTAAAAATTCTTCCTCATCAGCAATCATTGGGATTTCTTTTGTTTTAAATGTTGCAGTTCCCATATCTACTTTAAAGAGTGTAGGTTCTCCCTCTTCAAGAGTAATTTCAATAGTTTTTATTCCTGATTTTGTCTCAACAGTCATTTTTTCTTGTTTTAAAATTCCTTTTCTATAAACAAAATCTGCAAAACATCTAATACCATTACCACACATTTCTGCTTCGCTTCCATCTGGATTAAACATTCTATATCCAATATCAGCTACATCTGATGGTACTACAAATAATACTCCATCTCCACCTACACCAAAGTTTCTATGGCATAAAAATCTACAAGCTTCTGGTTTATCTGCTTCTGGTATTACTTCTCCTTTTGATTCATCAATTATTGGAAAGTCATTACCAATTCCATGCATTTTTGAAAATTTTAAACCTTTTAAATCCATTTTATCACAGCTATTTTAAGTGTTCAGGAATGTTTTGTTTAGCCATTAAGTCATCGAAAGTTTCTTCTTCACGTACTAAATAACATTTTCCATCTTTAACAAGGACTTCAGGAGTTAATGGTCTTGAATTATAATTTGAAGACATGGTAAATCCATAAGCTCCAGCATTTAATATAGCTAGTAGATCTCCTTCTTCTATATCTGGTACTGGTCTGTCTCTTGCAAATAAATCTCCAGATTCACAGACATTACCTGCAATATCTACTTTTTCTGTATCTGGTTCATTCATTTTATTAGCTACTACAATATGATGGTATGAGTCATACATAGCTGGTCTAAGTAAAGTATTAAATCCTGCATCTACACCTATGAATTTTCTGTAACTTTGTTTTACACTGTTAACACGAACAAGTAAATCACTAGCATCACCTACAATATATCTTCCAGGTTCTAAATACATTGTTGGATTACCCATATCATATTCTTTAAGTTTTTCTTTAAATAAAGCTATATTTTCTTTTGCAAAGGTATCAATATCAACTATGTTTTCCTCTGGTGTGTATGGAATACCTACACCTCCACCAAAGTCTACAAATTCAAAGTCAATTCCTGCTTCTTGATGAACTTTACCTGCAATATCTATTGTTGATTCAATAGCTAGTTTAAATGGTTCTGGATCAAGAATACCTGAGCCAATGTGAGAATGCATACCAATAGGGTTGAATCCTAATTCTTTAGCTAGTTCATAAACTTCAACTGCTTCTGAATCCATAATACCAAATTTACTCATAACTCCTCCAGTAATACAGTGGTCGTGGTGTCCTGCACCTACCATTGGATTAACTCTGAAAGATATTTTAAGACCATTAGGATCTATAATTTCTGATAATCTTTTTAAAGCTGAAACTGAGTCTATATTTAAAACTGCACCTTGGTCTAAAACGAATTTTAATTCCTCATTAGTGATGTTGTTTCCTGTAAATAATATTCTGTCTCCTGAAAAACCCATTTTTCTTGAAATGTATACTTCTCCTGGAGATACTGCGTCAATACAACATCCTTCTTCTTCAAGAATTTTTAAAACTGAAAGGTTAGTGTTTGCTTTACATGCATAGAATACTTTAAAATTAGGATAGTATTTAGAAAATGCATTGTAAAATCTTTGATAATTATCTCTTATCCTATTTTCATCAATTACATAAAGTGGAGTTCCAAATTCATTAGCTATATCACATGCATCTGCTCCACCAATGTCTAAATGGCCTTTATCATTAATTTTTATATTTAAATCCATTATATCACCTACTAAAAAAAGTTATGATTATAACTAAAAAAAAAGTTATTTTTTTTATATTTGTATAAACTCATATATAAATTTTAGGCATTCCTAAATTATTATAGTAAAACTTAATATTAAAAAATCCATTAATAAAATAAACAAGTGATAAAATGGAAAAACCCTACGGACTAACAATGAGAGGAATCATAAAAAATCAAACTGGAGAAATTCTACTTTTAAAACGCCACCCCCAATCATATTATGGTGCAGATAAATGGGAACTTCCAGGAGGAAAAGTAGATAAAGGAGAATTTTTTGATGAAGCACTACTAAGAGAAATAACTGAAGAAACAGGACTAACAGCTAAAATAGGAGATTTTTGTGAAGCAATACAAGAAGACTACCCACATAAAAGAACAGTACAAATAATAATGTATCTAAAAGATGTAAAAGGAGAATTAAAAATAAGCGACGAACACATTGACTACAAATGGGTTCTAGAAAGTAAAATTAGAGAATTAGAAATTACAGATGCACTTAAAAAACTATTAGATAAAAAAATGAAGTTATAAAACTTCATCTAAAGCTTTTACTAATAAATCAATTTCCTCTTTAGAAACTATTAAAGGAGGAGCAAATCTTAAAACATTTCCAGCAGTACAGTTGATTAAAAATCCTTTTTCTCTCATTAAATCAACATATTCCCCACCATCTTTATTAAGCTCCATTCCAACTAATAAACCAGCACCTCTAACTTCTTTAATAACCTCATGATTATCCATAAGTTCAACAAGTTTAATAAGTAGATAAGTACCCATATCAATAGAATTTTTAAGTAAATCCTCATCCATAATAATATCGAAAGTTGCATTAGCAGCAGCACAAACTAAAGGACCACCACCAAAAGTAGTTCCATGATCACCAGGAACAAAACCTTTAGAAACTTCTTCAGTAGCTAAAAAAGCACCCATTGGAACACCACCACCAATTCCTTTAGCAACAGACATAATATCAGGTTTAACACCGAAAATCTCATGAGCAAATAAAGGTCCACATCTTCCAAAACCAGTTTGTACCTCATCTAAAATAAAAACAATTCCCTTTTCTTTACATAACTTTTCAATTTCAGGTAAATAATCATCATCTGGAATATTCACCCCACCTTCACCTTGAATTGGTTCAACTATAATAGCTGCTGTTTCATCACTAACAGCCTCTTTAATAGCATCAATATCATTATAAGGCACTTCAATAATCCCCTGAGGTAAATTTTTAGCATAAGGCTCTTTATACTTTTCCTGACCAGTAGCAGTTACTGTTAAAAGAGTCCTACCATGGAATGAATTAGAAGTTGAAATAATTTCACTTTTACCAGTATATTTTAAAGCCAACTTAATAGCACCTTCATTTGACTCAGCACCACTATTTGTATAGAATATTTTATCTAAACATGTTTTATTAACTAATTTCTCTGCAAATTCAATAGCTGGCTCATTATAATAAATATTAGAAATATGAATAAGCTTTTCAGCCTGTTTAGTAATTTCAAGTATAAGTTTCGGATTTTTATGACCTAAACAGTTAACAGCTATTCCTGCGAAGAAATCTAAATATTCATTTCCTTCTGTATCCCATACTTTAAGCCCATCACCATGATCTAAAATAATTGGTTGTCTGGTGAATGTATTAACAAAGTATTTATCTTCAGCTTCCATTAATTCTTTAGTGTTCATAATAATCACCATAAATATTTTATATACCATAAGTTATATTATTAATGATATTTAAAATTTAAAAAGTGGTATATATGAAAAAAGCAATAATGGAAACAGAAAAAGGAACAATAGAATTAGAATTATTCCCAGAAGATGCACCAGGAACTGTAGAAAACTTTGAAAAATTAATTAAAGAAGGATTTTACGATGGATTAACATTCCACAGAGTAATACCTGATTTTGTAATTCAAGGAGGATGTCCTGTAGGAAACGGTACTGGTGGACCAGGTTACACAATAAAATGTGAAACTGAAGGAAATCCAAATAAACATGGAACTGGAGCTCTTTCAATGGCTCATGCAGGTAAAGACACTGGTGGAAGCCAATTCTTTATCACCCACTCTCCACAACCACATTTAGACGGCGTTCATACAGTATTTGGTCAAGTAATCAAAGGTATGGATGTTGTAAATGCAATTAAACAAGGAGACAAAATGGTTAAAGTAACTGTTGTTGATGAATAGCTGTTAAATAAACAGCTATCTTTTTTTATTTTTAGATCAAGATGGAAGAAAAAATCAAATGCCCCGAATGCGGAACTATTTTAGAAAATGGGCAGCTTGAATGTAATAACTGTGATTATAAACTTAGAAACTATAAATCAATAGCTATTCTAGGATATGTACTCTCTTTTTTATTCCCCCTAGCAGGGATTTTTATTGGATTTTATTTACATAGTAAATATAATAAAAATGGAAAAATAATACTTGTAATTTCTTTAATAATGCTTTTAATATTTTTAATTATTCCTTGGGCATCAGATATTAACCTTAGCTATTATTACTATTATAGCTAAAGATTGGTATTTAAAATATTATTAGAGTGAAATAAATTTTTTCACTTTTTTTCTTTATCTTTTCTTCTTTTTAATACTCCAAGTCTCTTATTATATTTCTTTAAATTAGGATTAATAATATTTAATTCGTCATAAAGTTTGATAGCTTCATCAATATCTTCTTTTTCCATTTCTTTAGCTTTAACTTCCAATTCTTTTACTTTTTTCTTTTTAATTTTATTGTTTAAAACTTGTATTCTGAATGTTTTTTGATAATCTCCAGCTTTCATTTGCGGATTTCTTTCATAAAAATTAGCAACAATTGAAGCTCCTTCTTTTCCATAATGTAATGCTTTTTCAAACTCATCAATACTCTCATAGTACAATACTTTTCCTAAACAAACACATTCTTCTTTGGAAATCACTCCATTACCACCATCATCAAAAAAATCAATAGGTAAACCCATCTTCAACATTCCATTTGTCAAGAAATCTGTAGGATGTTCTTCAAAATATTTTTTACTATCTACATTTAATTTTTTAACATTTTTATCAGTTAAATTATCACATTGCTTATTATCAATAGCTATTTTCTTTGTTCTTTTATTTTTCATCCTCTTTTTTATCATCCTTTTATTC
>JABUVA010000017.1:0-1309 GCA_021442885.1 Methanobrevibacter sp.
TTAAGAATATTTACTAATTGCATAGCATTTAAAGAATTACCACCTAAATCAAAGAAATTATCCAATACTGATACATTTTCAATATTTAAAACCTCATAGAACGCATCTGCAATTTTAATTTCCATCTCACTAGCTGGTTCTATAAATTCTCTTCGAATAACAGCAGGTTTAGGTAATGCTTTCTTATCTAACTTACCATTAATAGTTAATGGAATTTCATCTATTTGAGTTATAAAAGAAGGAATCATATGACTTGGTAAATTTTGAGACAACACTTCCTTAATATATAAAATATCTAACTCATCATCTGATACAAAATATGCAGATAGAACCATAGTAATAGAATTTTCATTATCTTCATTTTCTTCAATTGCAATACAAACAGCATCATCAATACCATCAATATTTTTAAAGGCATTTACGATTTCATCCAATTCTATTCTAAAGCCTCTAATTTTAACCTGATCATCAATCCTACCTATATACTCTATATTTCCATCTGGTAAAAATCTAGCATAATCTCCAGTTTTATAAAGAACATTATCATATACTCCTTTTGAAAATGGATTATGAATGAAAACTTCATTAGTTAAATCCTCATTGTTAAGATAACCTCTAGATACCCCATCACCAGCAATAGTAAGTTCTCCCACAACACCAATAGGACAAAGATTAACATTATTATCAATAATATAAATTTGAGTATTACTAATTGGTTTTCCAATAGGGATTTTATAATTAGAAACTTCTTTTATTTTATAGCTAGTAGACCAAATTGTAGTTTCAGTAGGCCCAAAAACATTATAGATGGAAACATTATCTAATTTTGATTTTAATTTTTTAACTAAACTTTTATCAATTGGTTCTCCACCTATGAAAATAGCTTTAACCGAAGATATTTTATTTATTATATCATCACTATATAGTATAGTTGAAAGTAAACTTGGTGTTGTTTGAATAATTTCAACATTATACTTATTAATTAGTTTGCATAAATCATATCCATTAGTGATTTCATGGTTACTTGCAAGTATTATTGATAATCCATTTAATAAAGACGAATGTAGTTCTGTACCGAAAATATCAAATGTATAATTAGTTATAGATAAAAAATTATTATAATTTTTATTAAATACTTCATATAATACATTATACTTATTACTATAACAATAATTAATTAGATTTCTATGTTCTACCATCACACCTTTAGGGTTTCCTGTTGTACCAGAAGTGTAGATACAATATACAATACTAGAAGGATTGATAAGAGTATTCAAATTAGAAACATTACCTTCATAATTATCATCAT
>JABUVA010000017.1:1434-2611 GCA_021442885.1 Methanobrevibacter sp.
CACCTAACTTTAAAGCTGTATAAATACCTATAATCATTTCTATTGAACGATTAGTTATTATTGCAATAAAATCATTATTATCTAGACTAATTTGTTTTTCTACATTATGAGCAAAAGCATTTATACGTTCATTTAACTCATCATATGTTAAAGACTCATCTTCAAAAGTCAAAGCAATACTATTACTGTTCTCCTCAACTGCTATTTCAAATAAATCCACCACAGTCAAATCTCGAGGATAATCCGCACCAGTATCATTAAATTCATTTAAAATAAGGTCTTTTTCTTTCGGTGTAATACAAGAAAAATCATCAATTTTTTTATCACTATTTTCAATGAAATACTTTACAATATTAATAAAATGTTCATATAAGCTATCTAACTGATTTTTAGATAATAATGTAGTATCAATTCTTAATGAAATATTATTTTCATTATTTTCTAAAAAGAAGAACATTAAATCATTTTGAACATCTTTATATTTAGTTAACTCACTAACACTATTATATAAATCATTTTTAGCAATATCTAATTTATTAATGTTTATATCTAAGTATTCAAAGCTTGTTTCAAAAAATGAACCTACATCTTTATGAATATTATTATGAATATCAATTAAATTACAATTTTGATTAATTCTGTGATTCATAATAGTCTGATTATTAAAATGAAGAATATCATCAATAGAACCTTGATTTTTAAATACTATTGGAAGGTTTTTAACAAACATTCCCACAGTACCTCGTATTTCATATAAATCTCTTCCATTAAATGGCATAGAAATAGTAAAACTATCTTGACCTGAATATTTATACAACAATGCCTGATAACAACTTAAAAGAAAAGAAGCCTTACTAATATTTTTAAGTTTACAAAAATCAGACAATTCTTTTACTAATTCTTTATCTAAATCAAAATAAGAAATAGGAACAATATCCTCATTATAATTTTTCATATATGATAAATCAATGACAGCATCAATTTGTTTTATATATTCATCCCAATAATCCTTGGTTTTTTGGCTTAAATCTTCTTCTAACAAAGTATATTGATTTATATTTAATAATGGTTTTTTCTCACAATCAGTATTATTGTAGAAATCTAAGAGATTTTCTATGAAAATTTTTGATGATTCACCATCAAATATTGCATGATAAAAATCTAAAAGCAAAACATA
>JABUVA010000017.1:3600-4813 GCA_021442885.1 Methanobrevibacter sp.
AGACTAATAGTATGCTCATCATCTAAAAATATAGAACAAACACCAGATTCATCTACTATCTTAGAATCGTTGATTTTTTCACTCTTGTTTAACGTGTCTTTCCAGTAACTTTTGTTTTCTTCTATTTTATAGCTATTTTTATATTTTTGTATCCTTTCAGACCAATCTATAAATGAAGCAGTTTTATTAGGAAGCTCTAAATCAACATTATTCTTTTTTATTTGTTCTAAAAGAGTATTGAAATCATCTATTAATATTCTCCAAGATACACCATCAACAACTAAATGATGAATTATAATTAGTAAGAAATTACCATGAACAGTTTTATAATAATTTAATTTAACTAATGGACCATTATTAAGATCAATAGAAGATTGAGCTCTATTTGAATAAAATTCAATTTCTTCAAATAATCTTTCATCATCAAATATAGTGTTTAATTCTATTATTTCTAAATCATAATAATTTCCAGCACTATAAGGATTAATATAAAGCTCACCATCATTATATGTTGATCTTAAAACATCATGATGTAATGTAAGTTTATTAAATATTTTTCTTAAATTTTCTTCTGATATATCTAAAGGTACACTCATAGATTGATTAAAGTAACTTGGATTTTTCAATTTTAAATTATTAAACCATTTAATAATTGGAGTGCTTTCTACAGCACCTATAACTTCATCTTGACAATATTCTCTTTCTCCAATTTGCCTGACAAATTTAGATAGTGCCCGTATTGTAGGATTTTCCATAATATTTCTCACTTCAATACTTAGTCCTTTTTCATTTGCTTTAGAAACAATACGAATAGCCTTAATAGAATCCCCACCTAAATCAAAGAAACTATCTAAGACAGAAACCCTATCAACATTTAAAACCTCGCAAAATACCTCTGCAAGTTTAACTTCAACATCACCAGAAGGTTCAATAAACTCTCTCCGAATACCTTCAGGTTTAGGCAATGCTTTTATATCTAATTTACCATTAATAGTTAAAGGAATTTCATCAATTTGTGTTATAAAAGAAGGAACCATATAATTAGGTAACTCTCTTGACAATATTTCTTTAATAAATGAAATTTCTAAGTCTTCATCTGAGACAAAATAAGCAGATAAAAACTTAGAACCATCATTTTCATCGATTGTAATACAAACAGCATCATCAATACCATCAATATTTCTTAAAGTGTTTTCAATTTCACCTAATTCTA
>JABUVA010000017.1:4998-10779 GCA_021442885.1 Methanobrevibacter sp.
AATCCCTCACCAGCAATAGCAAGTTCACCTATAATACCAATAGGGCAAAGATTAATATTTTTATCAATAATATATGTTTTTATGTTGTTTAGTGGTTTTCCAATAGGGACTATATTAGATTTTGAATTGAAGTCTTTTGGTTTAATCCATTCTGTAGTATAAACAGTAGATTCAGTTGGACCATAAGCATTAATATATTCATCTGCAACATTATTCTCCACAATAGATAAATTAGAAGGCGAACCTGCAGTCATTAATATCCTTGGTTTAATATTCATGTTAAGTTCTAAAAAGTTAGGAGGAAGAGTGGTAACAGAAATTTCATTTTCATCAAACCAGTTTTCGAAATCTGTTAAATCTTCTTTTCTAATTACTAAATTAGCACCATTTAAATGAGCTGCAAATATTTCCCATACTGATACATCAAATATTAATGGAGCAAACTGTAAAATATTATCACTTGAAGATACATTTAAATTATTTTTATTGAAATTATTTAAATTTACAACACTTTTATGTTCAATCATCACACCTTTAGGGTGTCCTGTTGTACCTGAAGTATAAATACAATAAGCAAGACTAGAAGAACTTATAGGAACATTTAAATTAGAAACATCACCCTCATAATTGTATTCATCTCCTAAATCAAAAATAGGAACATTATATTCTAAATCAGAGAAAATATTCTCTATTTGAGTTAAATCGTAATCATATGTAAATATTGCTTTAGGTCTACAATCACCTAAAATATACTTAATTCTTTCCTTCGGATACTTAGGATCAATTGGTACATATGCTGCACCTAACTTTAAAATAGCATAAATACCCATTATGCTCTCTATTGAACGATTAGCAATAATAGCAATAAAATCATCATTATCTAGGCTAATTTGTTTTTCTACATTATGAGCAAAAGCATTTATACGTTGATTTAACTCACCATAAGTTAAAGACTCTCCTTCAAAAGTTAAAGCAATATTATTGGTGTTCTCCTTAACTGCTTTTTCAAATAAATCCACTACAGTCATATCACGCGGATAATAAACATTAGTATCATTAAATTCATTTAAAATAACATTCCTTTCTTCATCAGAAACAATAGACAAATCTTCAATTAATTTATNTATAATGGTATTTTTTTATTTAGCTTTTGAGCTAAATGCACATAGGCTGAAGAATCACCTTGACCTGGATAAAGTAAAAATAAAGGATTAATACTATCATCACCATTATTAAGCTTGGTTAATCCTTTATAATTAATTTTAATATAGTCACTAACAGTTTTAATTTCATCCGATGATTGAGCTATTAAAAACATATCATTTAATGTTTTATTAAATAAATTAGCAATTTCATTTATAATATCTTCATTAATATTCCTATAGAACAATTTAAATATCATTTTATCATTATAATTACTAATATTAAATAATAAATCATAACTAGAAGATAAATACTTGTCTTTATATTGTTTTTCTAAAATATTACTACCTAATAAGTTTATTATATCTTCAATATTTTCATTATAATTATTGTAATCTAATAGAATATCTAAATTAAATTTATCTTTATTTATATATGGATTTAAGCTATATCCTAAGCCATTTTTAGGAATATTGTTAATATTTTCTTTTACTTCAATTATCTGCTCTTTTAGATTGCTTTTAACATGAATATTTATAGGATAATAATAATCAAAGTTACCCACAGTATTCAAAATATCATCATATTCATTTATAGGTGTTCTATTATGATTCTCAACATCAAATGCAATATTTACTTTATTTGTTAGTTTAGATAATGTATATGAAAATGCAGCAGCAATTAATTGCTCAGTATTAATGTTAAAAGATTTATAAATACTCTTATCATAAAGATCTAATTCAATAGGAATTGATTGTAAATTAAATTCATTTTCATCTTCTTGTTGGTTATTTGAAATATTAACTTTTTCAATATTTTTTAATATATTATTCCAGTATAATGTTTCATTTTCAACTTCGTAACTCTCACTATATTCGTTTAGTTTATTTAAATAGTTGAAAAACATTATTGAATCATTATCTAAATGTAATTTTTCATTATTCTTTTGTAAAACAATTAATTTTCTAATATTATCTAAAAGTATATCTAATGATTTATTATCTACTAAAATACCACTAATAACCATCAATAGATAATTATCCTTTTCTGTAGATAAATAATAAGATTTTACTAATTCATCATCAAGAAGATTAACATCATTAATTAAACTAGAAACTTCTTTAAGAGAAATATTAATAGTTTCAAAAGCAAAATTACCTTCTTGATATGGAGTAATATTTAAAGTCTTGTTGTTAAATTTAGCTCTTAAAATATTATAATGATAGAAAAGATAATCTAAAACATCATATATTTCATCTTTATTATTATCTATTGGTATTAATAGGAATTTTTTATTAAGAATATCAAAGATTTTTCTTTGTTCAATTTCAATTTGTAAATTTTCTGCTGTTTCAACAAAATTATTGGTTGTTAAAAGGTTTCCATGATTAGCAATAGATTTAACAGTTAAATATTTCATAACATCCCTAACTTCGATAAATACTCCTTTTTCACGTGCTTTAGAAACAAGCTGAATAGCTTTAATAGAATTTCCACCTAAGTCAAAGAAATTATCCAACACTGAGACCTTTTCAATATTTAAAACTTCACAAAATGCTTCTGCAAGTTTAACTTCAAGAACATTAGAAGGTCCAATAAACTCTCTTTGAATTACCTTTGGTTTAGGTAATTCTCTTTTATTTAGCTTACCATTAATTGTTAAAGGAATTTTATCAATTTGTGTTATAAAATAAGGGACCATATAACTTGGCAACACTTGATATAATTTTTCTTTAATAGATGAAACATCTAACTCTTTACCTGATACAAAATAAGCAGATAAGGCATTATTTGAAGAATCATCTTCATCTATTGTAATACAAACTGCATCATTAATCTCATCTATATTTCTTAAAGTGTTTTCTATTTCACCTAATTCTATTCTAAATCCTCTAATCTTAACCTGATTATCAATTCTACCAATAAATTCAATATTTCCATTAGGTAAAAATCTAGCATAATCACCAGTCTTATAAAGAACATGATTAAATTCATCTTCTGCAAATGGATTATTAACGAAAACTTCTTTAGTTAAACTTGGATTATTAAGATAACCTCTAGCTACACCATCACCAGCTATTACAAGTTCCCCTACAACACCAATAGGACAAAGATTAGTATTTTTATCTAATATATATATTTCTGTGTTGTTTATTGGTTTTCCAATGTTTATTTTATTAATCTGACCTACATCAGAATATGTTTGAATTGAAGCATCTACAGTTGCCTCTGTAGGACCATAAACATTGTAAATAATAATATTATCAAACTTAACAAAATTCTTTGCAGTGTTTGGTAATAATTCTTCACCACCAAAAATAAATTTAACATTATGATTATTTGGTATCTTATATAAACTGTTTTCAAGAGTTGAAAGTAATGATGGAGTTCCATCTACAATATCAATATTATTCTCGATTACATAACTTATTAAAGACTCTGAATCAAGCAACAAATCCCTACTTAAAATATGTAAAGTATTAGAAAATGAAAGAGATGTAAATATTTGCTGAACAGAAGCATCAAATACATAAGAAGCAATTAATGTAACTTGTAAATTACTCTTATTACAATAAATCTTTTCAAAAAGATTCAAAATAAGATTAATCACATTATTATGCTCTACCATTACACCTTTAGGTTTTCCACTAGTACCTGAAGTATAAATACAATAAGCAAGACTAGATGGATTAATAGGCATATTCAAATTAGTAACATCCATAGAATAATTGTCTTTATCACCTAAATCAAAAATAGGAATCTGAACTTCTAAATCAGAAAATATACTGTCTTTTTTGGTTAAATCATAATCATATGTGAATATTGCTTTAGGCCTACAATCACCTAAAATATACTTAATTCTATTCATTGGATATTCAGGGTCAATTGGCACATATGCTGCACCTAACTTTAAAGCTGCATAAATACCTACAATCATTTCAATTGAACGATTAGCTATTATTACAATAAAATCATCATTATCTACACTAATTTGCTTTTCTACATTATGAGCAAAAGAATTTACCTTGTCGTTTAACTTACCATAAGTTAAAGACTCATTTTCAAAAGTTAAAGCAACATTATCTATATTATCTTTTACTGCTTTTTCAAATAAATCCACTAATGTTTTATCACAATGATAATCCACACAAGTATCATTAAACTCATTTAAAATAATATCCATTTCGTTAGTTGTAATAATATTAATATCTTTAATTGGTTTATCAGTATTATTGTAAATATTATCAATTAAGTTATCTAAATTAAATATAAATCTATCAATAGTGTCATCTAAAAATAAATCAGTTGCATACTCCACATCAAAAACATAAGAATCATTAGTATGGCTTATATTGAATGTTAGGTCAAATTTAGAAACATTAAAATCGACATGTTCCACTTTAGTATTGATATTATTAATATCAATATCTACTGTTTCATTGTTTTGGAATGCTACCATACAATCAAATAAAGGATTTCTACCCATATCACGANTATTATGAATATCCATTAAATTACAATTTTGATTAATTCTATGATTAATAATAGTCTGATTATTCAATCTAAGAATATCCTCAATTGAACCTTGGTTTTTAAATACCACTGGGAGATTTTTAACAAACATTCCTACAGTATCCTGTATTTCATATAAATCCCTTCCATCAAAGGGCATAGAAACAGTAAAACTTTCTTGACTAGAATATTTATATAACAATGCTTGATAACAAGTTAAAAGAAAAGAAGCTTTACTAATATTTTTAGATTTACAAAAATCAGAGAATTTCTCTACTAATTCTTTATTTAAATCATAATAAGAAACCGGAACAATATCATATTTATCATTATTATTTTTTAAGTAGGATAAATCAACTACATCATCAATTTGTTTAATATATTCATTCCAATAATCCATGGTTTTTTGGCTTAAATCTTCTTCTAACAAGGTATATTGATTTATATTCAATAATGGTTTTTTCTCACAATCGGCATTATTGTAGAAATCTAAAAGATTTTGTATGAAAATTTTGGATGATTCACCATCAAATATTGCATGATAAAAATCTAAAAGCAAAACATAGGAATCATCCATCTTTAAAAGTTTATATCTAAATAAGTTATCATTAAAAATATTAAATGGTTTTACAAAGTTTCTATATTCTTCTCCTAATTGATTTTCATCAATATTTTTTATATTCAATTTTATTTCAAGGTTTTTATGTATAGTAAAGTAAAATTCATAATCCTTTTGTATAATTTTAGACTTTAACAAATCTTGATAATCAATAACTTCAGATAAAGCTTTTTCAAGCCTACCTACATCTAACTCACCAGTAAAATGTATTGCTAGAGGATTATTATAATATGTATCATTTTTATCTTTTAGTAAATCATCTAAAACTATAGAAACTGCAGATGAATTAAGCTTGAACATATCTCCTACTTGAGGTTTAATAATATCAATTGAACTCCCCTGGCTATTTTCAATATATTCTGCCAAGGATTTTATAGTATTATGTGTTAAAGTGTCATTTAATGAAAGACTTTTTTCAAATTCTTCACTAATATTTTTAAGTAACTTGAAGTATTTTATTGAATCTACACCTAAATTAGTAAAATCATCCTCAATAGAAATAGAAT
>JABUVA010000017.1:10861-12185 GCA_021442885.1 Methanobrevibacter sp.
TATATTCAATTTGTTCTAATTTTTTAACATCTATCTTATGATGGACATTTAATGGCATTTCATCAAGTTTTACTATAAAACTAGGAACCATATAATCAACAAGTTCATCATTTAAAATATCTCTAAGTCCACTTTCACTTAAAGTATCACTTACATAAAAGCATGTTAAATATGTTTCATCATCATTATCTTGTTTAGCCAATACATAGCTTTTTGAGACTTCTTTTATTTGATCTAGTACAGTTGTTATTTCATTTATTTCTACTCTTTTACCTCTAATTTGAACTTGGTTATCTTTTCTTGAAGCAAAATAAAGGTTACCATCATCACCAATATAACCATAATCACCAGTTAAAAAAATCTTATCATAATATGAATTATAAATAGTATATTTAGATGAATAAGGATTATCAATAAAATGCTTTTTTGTTTCTTCATCATTATTTATATAAAAATTAGAGTTTTGTATTCCAGATAATGCAATTTGCCCTATTTGATTATTATCACATTGATTATACTCATTATCAAGAACAAATAATTGTGTGTTTAGGAAAGGTTTACCAATACACAATGATTTATCAAGCGAATCAATTTTATAAGATGTACTGCCTGCGAAAGTCTCTGTTAATCCATAAATCACTGAAACATTAACTGAATCATTTAATTTGGTGAGTTTTACTTTATCTCCACCAGTAAAGATATTTTTTAAAAATGGATTATTTACGTTATTTAAATAATAATCTACCATTGTAGGTGGGAAAAAGGTATCGTCAATTTTATTTTTTATTAAAAAATCAAGAAATGATGAGTAATTTGTTGTTTCCTCATTATTTGTAATATATATGGTGGACCCCATATAAATGTAAGTCAATAGAGTATATAAAAATACTATAAAAGTTTCTTTAGCAGATACTGCAGAAGTTAATTGTTTATTGTATTCCCAACTTCTGATTTTAGAATGGCTAATTGAAGCATTAGTAATAGCTCCATAGATTATTGGTATACCTTTAGAATCGCCAGTAGTGCCTGATGTATAACAAATACAAGCAATATCCTCAAGATTCATATTTTGTAATTGTTCTTGTTTTTTATTATATTTAATAGCTTCATCATAGTTTATAACCTCAGAAACAGCGCTTATTAAATCTTCTTCTAATTTTTTATCAGTGATGATATAATTGGAATTTGAATCTTTTATTTGGTAAATGGATTTATTTAAAGGGTTGTCTTTTCCTATTATAGTGAATATTATGCCAAAACGAATGCATGTTAAAATAGAGACAACTAACTTAAAACGATTATCAAAAATAAGACCAACAGTAGA
>JABUVA010000017.1:14357-18223 GCA_021442885.1 Methanobrevibacter sp.
ATTAATTAATATAATCAATAGATTAGAAAAAATAGAATCTGGAAAAATAACTATTGATGAAATTGATATTAAAGATTTTAGTGAAAAATCTCTTAGACAAAATATTAGTTATGTTATGGATAAAAGTTTTATTTTTGATGGAACTTTAAGAGAAAATATTACACTGAATAAACCGAATATTTCAGATGAAAAAATCATTGAAGTTATTAAGAAAGTTCAATTAGAAGAATTTTTTAATAAAGCACCTGATGGATTAGATACTATGCTATATGAAGATAATGTTAACTTATCTGCTGGAGAAAGACAAAAGGTTTCATTAGCAAGATCATTAGTACACGATTATCCCATTATATTTTTAGATGAATTTGCAACTAATATGGATTATGAATCTGTTAAAAAAATTTACAAACTTATAAAAGAATTATCTAAAGACAAAACAATCATACTTATTGACCACGATATCCATGAAAAAGATTTAGATGATGATGTAAATATCATACACCTTTAAAAATTACCAAGTGATTAATTGAACTCTTATTGAGATGCTATCCGAAATTGTTTTTGAATTTAATTAAAAATAAAAATTCTTGTTTTACTAATAAAATCAAATAACAAGTTGTTAAAATTAATTAAAGATTTAAAATATAAAATAAAAAATATTAATGAATATTTAGAAGATTTTTGTGAAAGGACATCCATAAAAAAACAATCATAACCCATAACAATATTCTAAATAATCTCTAAAATTTAATTTTGGCATACTCCTTAATAATAATTTTTAACAAATTTAAGCATGCCAAATCCCATACTATTTTTATTAGATAATCCACAATCATAAGCAAATTTTATTAAGTTAGAATCACCTTCAAGGATAATATCCATCATATAACAAACATGAAAATGCATTGAATCTCCTTTTTTCATTGAGATTCTTTTTCTTTTTAAATTTTTCAATATAGAATAAACCTTTATAGAATCCTTATCTAAATTAGTATCATAAAACATATTATACTTCTTAACTAAATTTCTTTCAATAAATGGGAAAAAATTTTCATCAGAAGGCGAAAGATCCCATCTTTTAATTTGACCATCAATTTCTTTATGAGAATTAACAATAATTGGAGATAAAGTTTTAAATTCAACCTTATTTGTAAAAGTAGGTTCATCCATCATTTTTATATCACTTATAGATAATTTATTCCCCTCAATCTCAATCTCTTTTTCAGACAAAAATCCTTGGAGGATTTCTTTAAGTAAATCATTATTTGGACTTGAAACGAAAAGACTTATTTTTCCATCAAGTGCAATAAAACCTTTATTGGTCATTTTAAATTTTGAAAAATAAATCTGTGAAAACGTGAAATATTTAAAAAGCTTTGAAGAATGAATTTTTGAATCTGGATTAACCTTTTGAATTCTTTGATAAATAACTGAAGCAATAAGATGATTATAGTTAAATGGTACAAAAATATTTCCATCTTCATTTTCTATTTCAATTCTGAATCTCATAATATTAATTATGTTTGATTAATTTAAATATTTTTTTATGATTATTTTCTCATATTAGAAAAATTAAGTGATTAAAACTAGAAAAATAAATTAAAAGTAATTTTAATAAAGTAAATATTAAGAAAAACTAGTTAATGCAACAGAATAATTCAATTGATAATATTTAGAATTAATTCAAATTTTCATTGGAAATAAATTTCCGAAATAGTCTTAACTTAACTAAAATACACGAAAAACAAAAGCTTTATATATAATAAGAAAGATAATATTGTTGTTAATTGAAACCCTAATTGTTTCAATTGCTTGTTTTTATAGGCTAGTGGCACAGCTTGGTTAGCGCGCTCGGCTGATAACCGGGAGGTCGTGGGTTCGAATCCCACCTAGCCTACTGTTTTTTATATTTAAACATTTTTAAAAGAGTTTTATAATATTAGCTAGTGAAGTATTAATAAAATAAAAAGGTTTGAAAATGTGGGAAAAATTAGATGAAAAATTTGATAAATATCCAGCTCGAATGAAAGTAGCTAAAAAAATGATAGAACTAGGGTTAAGTTTAAATAAAGATGGAAAAATCTACTGTGGAAATTTAAAAATAAGTGATAAATCATTAGCTACTGCTGCAGATGTTGATAGAAGAGCCATTAGATCAACAATAAATATTATTCAAAATGATCCTGAATTATATAATCTTTTTAGTAATATAATGCCTGCAGGGACCTTATTAAAGAACATAGCTAAAAGTTTAAATCTTGGAGTTATTGAAATTGAAGTAACGTCTGAAAATGAGAGTATTCTATCTGCTGTTACTAAAATAATCTCTGATAAAAAAATAAATATTAGGCAGGCTTATGCTGAGGACATTGAAATTGAAGAATATCCTCATCTAACCATAATTACAAATGAAATAGTTCCTGGAGAAACTATAAATGAATTTTTAAAAATAAAAGGAGTAAATAGAGTTTCTATTTACTAGCCATTTCCATTTCTTGTCTAGCTTTCTCCATTTCCCTATCTTCTTCTTCAAGAACTTCCATTAATTGTTCCCATGCTTCCAAAGATTCTTTTGCTGCTTGTTCTGATAATTTTTCAATTGCATATCCTGCATGAATTAAAACATAATCTCCAACTTCAATATCAGGCAATAAATTGATTTTTGCTTCTTGTCTTACTCCCCCAAAGTCAGCAAATAAGCTTTCTTCCTCTCTGTTTATCTCAACAACTTTTGCTGGTGCTGCAATACACATTATTATAACCTCCTTAAAATCAGTCAACCAACGAAAAAAAATATTATTATAAACTATAACAAATATTATATATAAAATTATCTAAAAGGTGACTGAATGAAAAATATAGTAATAGGATCTGGACCTGCAGGAAGATTAGGATCACTTCAACTTGGAAAACTTGGGGAAGAAGTGCTTTTAATTGAAAAAAAACATATTGCTGGAACTTGTTTAAATGAAGGCTGTATTGTTATTTGTGCATTAACAGATATAACTAAATATATTGAACAGACTAAAAACTTTAATTCATTAGGTTTTATTAAAAGTCAATTTGATATTTCTTATGATAAAATTGTTGAAAAGATTGTTGAAACACAGGAATTAATTAGAAAAATCAATGAAAATGAAAACAAGAGTGTTGGAAATACAATTATTTATGGAGAAGCCAGTATTGTTGATGAGAAGGTTGTTGTAAATGATGAAGTATTTGATTATGAAAACCTTTTAATAGCTACAGGTGCTAGACCATTTATTCCAGATATTCCAGGTTCTGAGTATGGTCTTACTAATAAAGATATTTTAAAAATTGATAATGTTCCTAAAAAACTTGTGGTAATTGGTGGGGGAATTATTGCTTGTGAAATAGCTAATATTTATGCTAAACTTGGAAGTGAAGTTACAATATTAGCTAGAAGTAAAATTTTAAAGGATATTGGTGATGATGATATTGTTAAATATATTTTAGAGAATTTAATAAATGATGTTAAGGTTTTTGAAAATATTGAGATAGCTAAAATAAATAAAAATAGTGTTGTAACTTCTAATGGTGAGAAGTTTGAGGGCCAAGCATTCTTTGCTACTGGACGTGTTGCAAATTCTGAGATTGTTAAAGATCTTGTTGATTTAAATGATGATGGTACTATAAAGGTTAATGAATTTATGCAAACTAGTAAAGATAATATATATGCTGCAGGTGATGTTACTGGAGGTTATCAATTAACTCCTATAGCTAGAATGGAAGGTGTTTGTGCTTCTAGAAATATGGCAGGATATCCAAATAAAGTTAGCTATAATTCAATTCCACAAACATTAAGTCTTAATTCTGAAGTAAGTTTTGTTGAAGATGAAAGTATA
>JABUVA010000017.1:18468-20981 GCA_021442885.1 Methanobrevibacter sp.
TATAAAATAATAAAGAATATGTGGCTATAATTTTAGCTACATTATTTTTCATTAACATTTTTTAGAATATCATCAATTAAATTATTAGTAGATTCTGAAATATCTACAGCAAACTTTTTAGAGTTTTCTTTAAGTTCATCTGATGTAGATAATGCTTCTTGAATTTTTTCATTGAGATTGTAAACTTCTGCTTCAATGGTAGCTCCCTTAAATACACTAGCCATATCATGATATCTTCCCCATTTAACTCTTGTAAGGCATACTGTAGGAACATGATGTAGTATGGCCTCTTGAATGGATAATCCATCATCAGTTACAATAGCTAAATCTACAAAATCATATAAATCTCCTAACCAATCAATATAGCTTAAATAAATAATATTCGGGTTAAGATTATCTAAATAATCATCCTGTAATGGAAGTCCAATTAATAATAAGTTGTAATCATCACTAAATTCTGCAAAATTATTAATTCCATCAATTATCCCTTTAAAAATAGATGAACCAGATGAGAATAGAATTGTTTTTTTATTTTCATCAAAATTCTCAATTTTCTTTAATTTTTGTAATGCATTATCAAAGTTGCCTTTTTCAAAATTATTACTTGGAAGAAAAGTTTTTGAAGTGTTTCCAGGTAGATTGTCCAAATTAAAGTTAGGAGATTCTGGAGTAACATAACACCTACTAAGTTTTGGGCAGATTTTTGTATCTAAAGGAGTAGAAATCAAAGAAAATCCAGGAACATTAGCTAGTTTAGCTCCAACAGCTCCAACAATAGCTCCACCACCAATAATACCAAAAACAAAATCCACATCTAATTTTTTAATAAGACTTCTAATTTTAAAGCTTGCAGTCAACATTTTAAAAGCAGCTTTTATTGTTGATGCTTTAGTTGCAACATGACCTCCTGCCGCTGGAACAGAAATTTTATGCCAATCATAACCCTTCTTTTTAAATAATAAACCTGGAGCTGATTCATCAAGAGCTATTTCACATTCTACTCCACTTTGTTCCAGTTTTTTAATAAAGTTTATAGCTATAGATGCATCTCCACCAAGACCTCTGCCGGTAACAACAATTAATGCTTTCATAATATCACCTATTATAATTTACCAAGTCTTGGTTTTTTTGGATTATTCCTTCTTGAAGGTAATTTAGCATTTCTTGAAGCAAAAGGATTAAATAAAAGTCTTCTAAAACCCAAATTTATTAAAAACTGATTAGATATCTTATATTGCTTATCATTAAGAATTAATTTTCTTATTAAATCTCCAAGACCTCCACCAGTTAACACATCCATGAAAAAGTCTCCGAATGTTGGATCTGAAATACCCAATTTTGTAGAAAAGAAAGTTCTTAAAGTACTTCTCCTAACGAAAGCTATGAAGCAGACGAGAACGAATTCTAAAATTATTAATCCAATTAATCCTCCAACTAAATAAAAACAAACAGCTAAAGCGATAGCGAATGAATGATTACCAATCTCACCTAACATTATTTTTCCTAAGAAGTCTAGTGGTGAATATGCTAAACAAACTAATAATAATATAACAGGACTATAAATTGCAGGAAGGCCATGAATAGGAGCTGTTCCAAGTATTAACATCAAACATATTACTACTAAAGACATTACTATAGTAACCATACATGCTGAACCCGGTTGCATATCTGCAATGTTCATAGGTTGGACTAATAAAGCAATGAAAATTGATGCAATACCTAAGTCTAGGTATAATCCAGCTATGAATACCATTATCATCCCTATACCTCTTGAAAGTTGACCCCATTCAATAGGAAGAGACCCTATTCTTTTACGACCTAAAATATCATCAAAAAGTGCAAATATACCAATGATTAGAATTAGGCTATTATATCCTGGTAAAAAGTAAAAACATAAAATTAAAAATGGTACAATTCCAATAGCGCGAGGAATACCTCCTCTTACATTAGGATATAAGTTTCCTAAAAATCCTTTTTGACCAACAAATCTAAATATTACATTTAATACTATCGTACCAATAGCTGATAAAAGGAATATATAGATTAATGTAATAATCATATTTACATACATAATAACCACAATTTATAAAAAGATAATTGGCATAATCATTAGAATATAATTATTTGTATAATATTATATTTATACTTAATTTTGAAATAATGCTTTATTGAAACACTTTGTCAGTATGTAAAAATTATTTATTGAAAAGAAGTATTATTTAAGATTTATTTCATTATTTTTTTAATCCTGTGGTTCTGCTTCCCAATATTCATGATAATTTTCTTTTAAGTACTGTATATTTCTATGAGTGGCTTCTTTTGTTTATAATGTTTTATCGATTTAATTAAATTAATAATGTGGTATTTACTATAAGGTTCATCATGCTGTGTTATTAATCACTATTTCAAAATCAATAACAGATTGTCTAAATTTTTTGTTCAGATATTTTTTTATAAATATGAACAGTTAAATTAATTGCTTAGGCATTAATTGAATAAGCAACCAATATTTT
>JABUVA010000017.1:22873-29972 GCA_021442885.1 Methanobrevibacter sp.
CAGAAAATTTCTCATATAACCAAACTACCCATACTTTCCAATCAAAACCTATAACTAAAGATATGGGAGAATATGTTATTAGTGGTGTTGCACCTTCATATGTTACTAATTGTACAATTATAAACGGAACTTTAATAAAAATATAACTTTTGGCAATACTACAATTGAAGTTAAATTCTCTAGATAATAGTGGAATTCGACTTTAACTGTTGGTACTAAAGAGTTTAATGTATATGTTATTAATGGACATATGTCATTAACTCAACACTTATTTTTTTTTTGAATTTTTTTTAAATTTTTACAATACTGCCACCGATACCAGTTAAAATATTTTCAACTTTCACAATGGCTTCACTATAAAGAGTGATTATCTTAAATGTAACAATAATATCTTCTTTCAATTCTAAATCTTCAGAACAATCAGTAATTGAAATAGAAATGATATTTTCAACATTATTTATAATTTCTAAAATAACATCTAAATTCACATCACTATTAAATTTGCAAGTTATTACTTGTTCAAGATAATCATAATTCATTAACATCCATTCATATAATTCTTCATGAGATAATACTTCCATATTTGATAATTTAACATTTTCAAGTTTATTACCAATTCTTAAAACAATTGTATCTTTTGTTATAGTTTCAAGTATTCCAACATGGACTTTATCTGAATAAATATTTTTAAGACCTACTTCACAACCAATAAGATTATTTAAAAGAACAAACTCTTCATTTAAAGATTTAATAGCTTTATCACTTCTACCTAAAGCTGCTTTAATATCCCCCATATTTTCAGTTGCTCTATTAGCTATTTCAACAAATTTTTCCTCATCATTATCATTAATAGCATCTTTAAGTTCATTTACAGCTTCAGCAAATGTATTTCTAATATTTTGCCCATTATTATTCATTGTTTGGATAAAATATGTTAAATAAGGATTTTGGGATACGATTCTAGCAATCATATCTATCATTAAATTGTAAATAGGACTTTCAAATTTTTCTGTTTCAGATATGTTCACTTTTAATTTCTCCATTGCAGAAGCAGTACAAATAAATGAAAAATGTGTTAACACCTGAACAATACTCATCATAAAATCATGTTTTTCAGCTGTTGTTTCTATAACTTCCATATTTCTATTTTTAAGGTAATTGTAAACTTTATCATACCATTTTCCTTTTTTAGTAGGTGTAAGAACAATAATTTGATTATCTAAATCAACAGTTCTTGGACCGAATATTGGATGAGTTGGGATAAATTCCACATTAGGAGGTAAAACTTCACTCATTATTTTAGTAGGCTCTTCTTTAATAGAAGTAACATCAACTAAAAGAGATCCATCTTTCATATAACTAGCTACTTCCTTAATAACATCTCCAGTAAAATTAATAGGGACAGAAATAATTAAAACATCACTATTAGTAGCCAAATCAACATTAGACTCCACATACTCGACATTATAATCACTAGCAACTTTTCTTCCTTTTTGATGGTCACGTCCGCTTATTGCAACATTAAAGTCATTATTTAAATAAGTAATAATAGTTTTTCCAAGACCATCAGTCCCACCAATTATTCCAATATTCATATCAATCATTAATTATTTTTAATTTTAAGTATTATATATAGTATAACTATGAAAAATAATTGTGAGATTTATGAAAATTTTAAAACAAAATACAAAAGAAGGGATGATGGAGCTATTTCCAGAAACTTTAGATGATTTATGGCATTTATCCCATATAATTAATGTCGGAGATAATGTCTCTTCAAAAACAACACGACGTATTCAAGATAATACTGGAGATAAGTTAAGAAGTGATAGAGGAGTTAAAAAAACATTTTTTTTAGGCATTAAAGTAGAGAATGTAAGTTTTCATATTTTCACAGGTAAACTAAGGATAACTGGAGTGATTATTAAGGGTCCTGAAGATCTAATCCCTTTAGGTTCACACCATACTCTTGAAGTTAAATTAAACACCCCATTAATTATTAATAAAGAAAAATGGTCGAATTATGCAATAAAAAGAGTTAAACAATCAATTGAAGCATCAAAAAAATTATCTGCAATCGTTGTTGTTATTGAAGATGACACTGCAACATTAGGCCTTATTAGGCAATTTGGAATTGAATATTCAGGACCTATTAATGGATCAATTTCAGGTAAAAGAATTAAAGATAGAAATAGAGATAAAAACATTTTAGAGTTCTATCAAAAAGTTGTTGATGCTATAAACAAATATGAAGACATTCAAAACATTATAGTTGCAGGCCCTGGATTTGTTAAAAATGGCTTTTTTGACTACCTTAAAGATAAAGATAAAGAATTGGCTAAAAAAGCTATTGTTGAAAATATTGGAACTGGTGGGAGAGTTGGAATATCCGAAGTTATTAAAAAAGGAGTTGTAGAAAAATTAACTGCTGAAAATAGAGTAGCTAGTGAAATAATGGTGGTTAATGAACTTTTAACAGAAATTGCTAAAAATTCTTCAAAAGCGGTTTATGGAAAGTCACAAACAGCTGATGCAATTAATATGGGTGCTGTTGAAAAATTACTTGTTATTGATAAAGAAGTTTCTAAAAACAACCTAGAAAATTTAATGGACATTGTTGAGAATATGAGTGGTGAAGTAATAGTTATAAGCTCTGAACATGAAGGTGGAGAGCAGTTATCTGCATTAGGTGGTGTTGCTGCCATTTTAAGATATCCTATATCCTAAATCCGTTATGTTGTTAATTTAGCTTTCCCATTTAATTTTATTTTTTTATAAATGGTTAATATATTTAAGGATGTCAAATTTAACTATTGTCAACTTTTGATGAAGAATACTATTTTAAAAAACATTGATTTAAATAAAAAAAAAACACTCGATTATATAAATTTATATAAAATCTAAATTTTTTTGTTCAAATATTTCCAATAATTTTGAACAAATAAATTGATTGTCTAGACATTGATTGAATAGTAAAGTAATATCATGCTAAAATTACAAACATTTATATATAATGTTCCCATAATATTATATTAAGTGTTAAAGATAAGAGGGATTATATTATGAATCAAAAAAAATTAATATTAACAATAATTGGAATAATTGTTGTTTGTTTTATTGTTGCAGGGGCGGCATATTCATTTCAAAGTCCTGCAGAGTCTGAACAAGTAAATATAACTATAGACAATAATACAAATAACACAACAACTAATGTATCAGAAGATACAAATGTAAAATCTAATGAGAATCAAGGAAATGGACAACAATCTGTACAAAGTGGAAAAAATGTAAAATCTAGCTCTGATTCTAACGACCAAGTATCAGGAGATTCACAGGAAGATCAAAAAGTTGCAAGTAATGATGAATTCAACAAAAGATCACTTCTTCTTTCAATCAACATACTTCCTTCATCATTGGTTTCTTCAATGAGTTTTCCATAATTAGATGATAATTAGCCATCTCTAAGATTAGTTTAGGAATTTCAAAAGTAGTGAAATTCTTAATAATTATATTTTAACATTTCACCAAACAAGGAATAAATTCGTATTTCCATTAGTGTTTGTTAAAATCTCTTTTTTTATTTTTTTTATTAAAATTGGTTGCATATCCTAAAAATATTTTGTTTTATTATATGCGAACAAATATGAATATTTAAAAATTAAATTAAATTATCTTAAATTAAAAAATATAGATATATAGTATTTAAATACTAAAAATAACTTTTAATAAATAATTAAAATAAAAATTAATTGTATTTTTTAAAAAAAAATTTAAAACAAAGCTCAGTTAAAGAAATAAATAAAAAGATATAAACCGAAACATTTATATACTATGAAAACAAACTATATAAATGTAGCTACAAAATAGCTACTATCAAACTTATATAAAAATATTGTAAATTAATGATTTATAATATTTATTAACCTAAATAAAGAAAAAAACAAGGATAAAAAATTGTTCGTTTTAATTATATAAAACAAAATTAAAATATCGAAAGATTTATAAGATATAAAGTATATTCATTATTAACAAAATTATTAGGAGATTGATAATATGGTAAAAGAAGAAATGACTTTAAAAGTCGCAGAATCAATATCACAAAGAGATATTGGACATAACATTGCAAGACTAGATCCAACAGTAATGGAAGAAATGGGATTAAAAGAAAAAGATGTAATCGAAATTGTTGGAGATAGAAAAACCGGAGCAATTGTATTACCTTCACAAACTGACATTGGATTAGGAGTAATTAGAATTGACGGACTTGTACGTAAAAATTCCGGTGCTTCAATTGGTGAAGAAGTAACAATAAAAAAAGCAGAAATTATTGAAGCTAAAAAAGTTGTTCTAGCACCAACTGAAAATAGCGTTAGTGTCCAAGGAGATGTTAATAGCTTATTTGTAGGAAAAGTAATGAGTCCAGGAGATATTATTACATCCCAAGTTAGATCAAGATCAAGTAATATGGGAATGAATTTCGACAGTTTATTTGATGATATGTTCGGATCAACTAGTTCCTACTCAATGACTGAAATTAAATTTGCAGTAGTATCAACAAAACCTGCAGGAATTGTAGTAGTTGGACCAAATACTGCTGTTGAAGTAAAAGAAGAACCAGTTGATGTTTCAAGTCTTGAAGGAGTAAGTAACCTTCTTGATGTAACCTATGAAGATATTGGTGGACTTAAAGAAGAAGTTAAAAAAGTAAGAGAAATGATTGAAATTCCTCTTAAAAAACCAGAATTATTTGAAAAATTAGGAATTACACCTCCAAAAGGAGTTTTAATGCAAGGTCCACCTGGAACTGGAAAAACATTACTTGCAAAAGCAGTAGCTAATGAAAGTGATGCACACTTTATCTCAATTGCAGGACCAGAAATAATGAGTAAATATGTTGGTGGATCAGAAGAGAATTTACGTGAAAAATTCGAAGAAGCAGAAGAAAATGCACCATCAATTATATTCATAGATGAATTAGATGCAATAGCACCAAATAGGGAAGATACACAAGGAGAGGCTGAAAGAAGAACAGTAGCACAACTCCTAACCTTAATGGATGGTCTTAAATCCAGAGGACAAGTAGTAATTATTGGTGCAACTAATAGGCCTGATTCTATTGACCCTGCATTAAGAAGACCTGGAAGATTCGATAGAGAAATTGAAATTGGAGTACCTGACCAAGAAGAAAGATTAGAAATCCTCCAAATCCATACAAGAAACATGCCACTTTCAGAAGATGTAGATTTAGAAGAATTCGCATCTGTGACCCATGGTTTTGTTGGAGCTGATTTAGAATCTCTATGTAGAGAAGCAGCTATGAGAGTAGTTAGAAGAATTATTCCAGATATTAAAGGTGATGAAGAGATTTCAGAAGATGTCTATGATAAAATAATTGTAGAACCAAGAGACTTTAAAGAAGCTTTAAAAGAAATCGAACCATCAGCACTTAGAGAAGTTATTGTTCAAGTACCAGATATCACATGGGACGATATAGGTGGACTTGGAGATGTTAAACAAGAATTACAAGAAGCTGTTGAATGGCCTTTAAAATATCCTGAAAAATTCCAAAACTTTGGTATAAGACCACCTAAAGGAACTTTACTTTATGGAATTCCAGGTACTGGAAAAACATTACTTGCAAAAGCAGTAGCTAATGAAAGTGAAGCTAACTTTATCTCTGTTAAAGGTCCTGAATTATTATCTAAATGGGTAGGAGATTCTGAAGCAGGTGTAAGAGAAGTATTTAGAAAAGCTAGACAAGCAGCACCTACAGTAATATTCTTCGATGAAATCGACTCTATTGCAAGTAGCCGTAGCGGAAATGATGGAGATAGTGGAGTTACTAAAAGAGTAGTAAATCAACTATTAACAGAAATGGATGGAATGGAAGAATTAGAAGATGTTTCAGTAATTGCAGCTACCAACAGACCAGACATTTTAGACTCTGGACTTATGAGACCTGGAAGATTTGACAGACACATTAAAGTTGATGCACCTAACGAAGAAGGAAGATTAGCTATCTTCAAAGTACATACTAAAGATATGCCTCTTGCAGATGATGTAGACCTTGAAAAATTATCACAAGAAACAGAAGGCTATGTTGGTGCAGACATTGAAGCAGTATGTCGTGAAGCAGCTATGTTAACTTTAAGATCTGACATTGATGCAAAAGAAGTAACTAAAGAATACTTTAAAGAAGCTCTTGATAAAGTCAAACCATCTGAAGATAAAACAGAGCTTATGCAATACATGTAGAGAGGAAAAAATATATGGGGGCTTAATGCCCTCATTTTTTTTACAATACAGTAATACTTTTTTTAAAAAAAATAATATTAAATTTATTATAATAAAAATAATAAAAAATAAAATTATGAGTAAACATATAGTTGATGGATTAGGAAAAAGTAAAGTAACAATAGAAAATGGAAAAGTAACAAATGTAACAGACCCATTAATTGAATACTGTCCACTTTTTGACCACCATAGAAATATCAAAAAACTAACTCCAGAAACTGTAAAAGAAAATATGGAGTTTAGAATAAAAGATTTTGGAATGTGCACAAAAAATAGACAATTAAAAATGAAAGATTATCTTAATTTTGGAATCTCAGAAATAATTTCAACACTTTTAAAAAATGAAATTATAGATTGTGCAATAATGGTTTGTGAAGGTTGTGGAACTGTCCTTATCCAAGAAAGCCAACTAGCTCAAGGAGTTGGTGGAAGAGTTTCAGGTCTTATAGAAACAACCCCCATTCCAGAAGTCATGGAGGAAATTGGAATAGAAAATGTTTATAATCCTAAAACATCTGAAATAAATCAAGTTGAAGGAATTAAAAAAGCAATAAGACAAGGTTATAAAAATATTGCAGTTACAATAGCTTTAGCTAGAGATATAGAAAAAATTAATACTCTTAAAAAACAATATCCTCTAGTAAATATATATGTATTTGCAGTACATACCACAGGACTCTCAAAAAAAGATTCAACTACCATATTTGAAGGTAGTGATGTTATAACAGCCTGTGCATCAAAATATATAAGAAAACTTGGAGAAGAAAAATCATTAAAAACAGTAGGTCAATCAATACCTATTTAC
>JABUVA010000017.1:30617-35138 GCA_021442885.1 Methanobrevibacter sp.
GTTGTAAGTAGAGGAGGAACATTCCTAACATCATGGATTTATCATAATGAAAGAGAAAACCCATTATATGAAAATTACGATTATATTTTAGAAATAGCATACGAACACGACATAACTTTATCTCTAGGAGATGGATTAAGACCAGGATGTCTATCAGATGCTAGTGACATACCACAAATCCAAGAACTAGTAAACTTAGGACTATTAGTTAAAAGAGCACAAGAATCAAATGTTCAAGTAATGGTAGAAGGTCCTGGACATATGCCATTAAACCAAATAAAAGCAAATATGGAAATTCAAAAAACAATATGTAATGGTGCTCCATTTTATGTATTAGGGCCTCTAGTAACTGATTTAGCACCAGGATATGATCATATTACCGGAGCAATAGGCGGAGCAATAGCTGCTTTTAGTGGAGCTGATTTCTTATGTTATGTAACACCTGCAGAACACTTAACACTTCCTAATTTAGAAGATGTTAAAGAAGGAGTTGTTGCATCAAAAATAGCTGCTGAAGCTGCAGATGTTGCAAATGGTCTTGAATCATCATGGTCTAGAGAAAAAGAGATGGCAATAGCTCGTAAAGAATTTGACTGGGAAAAACAATTCCAATTAGCTATTGATACATCAAAACCACGTAAATATAGAAATAAATGCAAATTAGACGATGATGAAATGTGTGCAATGTGTGGAGAATACTGTGCAGTAAAAATAGCTAAAGATGATTTTTAATCACTAATTCTCAATCTTTTGATTCCTAATTTTTTGTATAAAAACAAACATTTATATATAAAAATGACTCATTATTCTTTACTTAAAGGAGATGAAAAAATGAATTATGAATCAAATAAAAGTGAAATCACACATATGGCAGATAACTCTGTAGAAATCGACAACTTACATTTTACTCATGTAGCAGGTGAAAACAAAGGAAATGTTAAACTATTTGCACTTTCTACATGTGGATGGTGTAAAAAAACTAGAATGTATTTAGAAGAAAATGAAGTTGAATATAATTATATTTATGTTGATTTAACAGAAGGGGAAGAACGTGAAGAAGTCATAAAAGATCTTGAACATTACAACCCTGATATTTCTTTTCCAACTTTAGTAATTAACAATAAAGTAATTGTTGGATATGAAGTAGATGAAATGGCTGAATATTTAAATATTTAATTATGAAATATGAACATAGGTAAATTTAACCTATGTTAACAACTTTTTTAAAAGAATAAAACTTTTTTTATAAACTTAATAATCATTCATACAATTACCAAAAAATATATAACTTTTATAAATTATAATAAAAATTATATAAACGGAGCTGATTTTATGGATACCGTAACAGTAAATGGCGTAGAGTACCGTCATGTTGACGGAGAAGATAAAGGAACAATATTATTGTATGGACTTTCCACATGTGGATGGTGTAAAGAAACTAGGATGTATTTAGAATTAAACGAAGTCGCATATAATTACATTTATGTTGACTTAACCTCTGGTGATGCACGTGATGCAGCAATGGAAGAACTTGAAAAATACAACCCTGATATGTCTTTCCCTACATTAATAATAAACGAAGATACAGTAATTCTTGGATATGAACCTGAAAAAATGGCAGAACTTTTAGATCTTCCAGAAGAATAAGGTGAATCAAATGGGAAAATTATACGACGATTTTAAAGCTAAAACAGAACAAACAGGATACTATGTAAGTACAGATGTTGAATTTGTTGAAAGATTACTTGAAAACATAAAAGTAAACGAAGAAAGATATGGATATCCTGCTTGCCCATGTAGATTAGCATCCGGAAAACGTGAAGAGGACCTTGACCTTTTATGTCCTTGTGACTATAGGGATGAAGATTTAGAAGAGTTTGGATTCTGTTTCTGTGCTTTATATGTAACTAAAGATGTTTTAGACAACAATAAAAAAATTCATTCAATTCCAGATAGGAGAATGAAAGCATTAAAAGCTAAAAAAGAAGCTAAGAAACATGACTCAGAACAAATAACTATTGGGGGACTTCAATATCCTGTGTGGAGATGTAAAGTATGCGGTTACCTCGCTGCTAGACCAGAAGCCCCAGAAGTATGTCCTATCTGTCATGTAGACAAAGATAGATTCGAAAGATTTATATAAGTGCCTATTATGAAATATCAAGAATTAGTAAATATCTACTCTCAATTAGAAAGTACAACAAAACGTCTAGAAAAAACTGAGATAATATCAAACTTTTTAAAAAAACTAGATGGAGAAACACTATCTGAAGTAGGACTATTAATTCTTGGTAAAGTTTATCCATCCTGGAGTGATGAAGAAATCGGGATTGGAAATAAACTTTTAATGAAAGCAGTTGCAGAAGCAACAGGCACAACTATTGAAAAAGTTGAAGATTCAGTGCGAGATGAAGGTGATATTGGTCTTGCCTGCATCAAACTTTTTAAAAATAAAACTCAACAAACCTTTTTTTCAAAACCACTAACAATAGATTTTGTTTTTAATAGTTTAAGAAAACTATCAACAATAAGTGGTAATAAATCAACAAATCGTAAAATATCAATTTTATTAGAACTTCTATCACAAGCAAGCCCAACTGAAGCCAAATATCTAACAAGAACAGTAACAGAAGAGCTTAGAATTGGAGTAGGTGAAGGAGTAATACGTGATGCAATAGCACAAGCATTTAATATTGATAAAAAAATAGTAGAACGTGCACAAATGCTTACAAATGATTTAGGTTTAGTTTCATTAGTAGCTATGGAAGAAGGTAGTGAAGGACTTGAAAAACTAAATTTAAAACCTGGAAAACCAGTAAAACCTATGCTTGCTCAACTTTCACCACCATTAACTGAAATTATTGAAGAAATGGGGCTTGCAATATGTGAAACAAAATATGATGGGATTCGTCTTCAAATCCATAGAAATAATGATGAAATAACAATATTCACAAGAAGATTAGAAAATATTACTAATGCCCTTCCAGAAATTGTTGAATTAATAGATGAACATCTACCTCATGAAAATTTTATTATAGAAGGAGAAGTAATAGCTACAGAAAATGGAAAACCATTATCCTTCCAAAATGTTCTACATAGAGTTCGAAGAAAATATAATATTGATGAAGCTATTGAAAATGTTCCATTAAAATTATTCTTATTTGATTTACTATTTTATAAAACACCAATGATAGATGAACCATTAATTGAAAGACGTAAAAAGCTTACAGAAATTGTAGATACAACTCCTGAACTTAATTTAAGTAATATGGTTTATGGAACTCCTGAAACAATTCCCGAAGTTGAAGCATTATTTGAATTATCAATTAATGAACATCATGAAGGCATAATGATTAAAGATGCCAATGAACCTTATATACCTGGTTTACGTGGTAAAAAAATGCTTAAATGGAAAGCAGAACCTGAAACATTAGATATGGTAGTTTTAGGGGGAATTCATGGAATTGGAAAACGTGCTAATTTCATTGGATCCTATTTAGTTGGCCTTAGAGGAGAAGATGATCAATTTAAAACAATTGCATACGTTGCAACTGGGTTAGATGATGCAACTTTAGAATATCTAACTAAAAAAATGGAAGAATATAAAATAAGTGAAAAAGGAAGAGACATTACTGTTGAACCTAAAATTATTCTAGAAATTGCTTTTAGTGAAATTGTTAAAAGCCCTGAATATGAAACTGGATACTCTTTAAGATTCCCTGTTGTTAAAAATATTAGGAAAGATAAAGGGCTTAATGATGTTGATACTGTTGAAAGACTAATATCCATGTACAATAACCAATAAATATCTTAATTAGGATATAAATAGCTATTTACTTATCTAAAACTAATTAAAAGCATATGATAAAAATGATAGGCATAACTTTTATATTTTAAAATCAATTTCTTATTTAGAATTTCTATCCCTTTTTTAAATGAGGTTATGTAAAATAGATTTATGGAAATTACAGATGATAAAATTTTAAAAGTAGCTCTTATTACAACATTAATTGGAATAATAGGACTAATTATTTTTACCCCTACAATTGAAGTAAAAGAAGTGAAAATTGAAGAGCTTAATAAAGGAATGATTGATGAAGAACTAGCTATAACAGGAGTAGTTGAAGAGATAAAACCTTCAGCAAGTGGAAGCACCTATTTTTTAAAAGTCAATGATGGAACTGGAATAATAACTATAATTGCTTTTAATTCTGTTATTAGTGAAATGGAAGATTCTAATATTAGTATAGAAATGTTTAAAGATAAAAAAGTAAAAATTGTAGGAAAAGTAACAGAATATAATTCAAAATTAGAATTAATACTTTCAAATTCAAATTCAATATCAATTATAAATTAACCTAAAAACATTACTACTACAATAAACTAAAAGTTTTATATATAATATTATCTAAATTAATTTAGGTAATAGGTGATGAAAAATATGAATACATTGGAATATTTATCTTCGATTGGATTTAATGATCCAGTTATAATTAGTTTATTTTTAATATTTGTATTAGG
>JABUVA010000017.1:35161-43283 GCA_021442885.1 Methanobrevibacter sp.
ATGAAAAAAATACCTGGAATTGTACTTCTTTTACCTGCAGGTATGTTTTTTGGAGCATATCTTGGATTGATAAATCCTACAAGCCTTTTTGGTGAATCATTTTATACATTGGTTACATTAGGAGTAGGTTTCCTTTTATTTTCAGGTGGTTTGAATCTAGATTTTAGTAGATTGAAAAAAGATGAAGAGATTACAATACTAAAGCTCATAGTTATAAACACAGTTATAGCCCTTGTAGGTGGAACAGTGGTTATTGCATACTTATTTGGACTTAGATGGATTGATGCAGCTTTAATAGCTTCTTTACTTATTGTTTCTGGACCGACCGTTATTGGTCCAATATTAGACTTTGCAAAGCCTAATGAAAAGGTTAAACATATTGCAAATTGGGAGGCTATAATAACTGATCCATTAGGAGCTATACTTGCGACTATAATATTATATGTATTACTTATTCTCCATAATCCTCATAGTGTTTTACATTCTACAACATCCCCATTTAACTCTGTACTACACCTAGTTCTTCAAAATACTGTGTTGAAATTTGTAACATTTGATGATATATTATTAAATGACTTGTTTATTACTGCAACTCTTGGAGTTGTTTTAGGATGTTTACTTGGACTTTTACAGTCAACAATTTATATTAGACTAAAAAATTCAGGCCATATTCAAGACAAATACCAACTTCTTGTTATTTGGATGATGGTATTTGGAGGAATATTAATTGCAGAAATATTTTTCCCAGAAGCAGGATTATTTACTGCTCTAGTAATTGGTATTGTAATAGCTAATAAACAAAAGAAAAATGCAACAATGACAAGAAAATTAAATGAATTTGCAGAACCTATAATAATAGGAATATTATTTATTGTACTCTCGTCAATGGTGAATATTGATTCTTTAATTCAATATTTAATTCCAAGTTTAATACTAGTAGCTATATACATTGTTATACTAAGACCATTAACAGTATTTCTTGCAACAAGAAGAAGAGATATTGAATTAAATGGAAAAATATTTTTAAGTTTCTTACATCCAAGAGGAATAGTAGCTGCTGCTTCAGCTTCATTATTTGCACTAAAATTAGATTTAGGAGGATTACACATACCCCAATTAGTCCCAGTAGTATTTATAGTAATTTTAGCTACTGTTATAATTTATGGACTTTTCAGTCCAGTTCTTGCAAGAAAAATTGGAGTAAGTGTTGATGAATCTTAAATAAATATATTTTTAATTATAAAAACTAATATACATATATAATAAAACAAGTGAGGAATTTAAATGTCAGTGAAAAAAAGATTATTTGGAACATTTGGTGTTAGAAGAACTGCAAATGATGTTCTCACTCCTGAATTTGCATCAAGACTAGCAGCATGTTATGGAAGTGTAATTAAGGGAAAAATAGCTGTTGGTGGAGATACAAGAACAACTAGTAGGATGTTAATAGATGCTGTTAAATCAGGTTTACTTTCTGCAGGTTGTGATGTTGTAGATTTAGGAATATTACCAACACCTGCAGTCCAATATGCTGTTAGAAACTATTATGATGGAGGAGTTATGATTACTGCTTCACACAATCCTCCAAAATACAATGGTATTAAATTTTTAGACGAATTTGGTATTGGAATTCCTGATGAGATTGATGTTAAAATTGAGGAAATATATTTTGATGGTGAACCAAATAGAGCATCATGGGATTCTATGGGAGAATCTTATACAAATGACAATATAATTCAAGAATACATTGACACAGTTGTAGAAACAGTAGATGCTAATGCAATACGTGAAGCTAAATTAAAAGTAGTCTTAGATTGTGGATCTGGAGCAGGTTGTTTTACAGCACCATATCTTTTAAGAGCACTTGGATGTGAGTTAATTACTCTTAATTGTCAGGCTGATGGATTTTTCCCAGGTCGTGACCCAGAACCAATAGAAGAAAACCTTACAGAACTAATTAGTGTTGTAAAAAAGTTAAATGCTGACATTGGACTTGCCCATGATGGTGATGCTGATAGAACCATCTGTATTGATGATGAAGGAAACTTTGTTTTAGGAGATAAAACTTTTTCACTTGTAGAAGAACATATGCTTAAAGAAAATAACGGCGGAATTGTTGTTACAACTGTTGCAACATCCCAAGCAATCTATGACATTGCAGAGAAATATAATGGTGAAGTAATAGCTACTGCAGTTGGAGACTTACTTGTTGCACGTAAATTAAAAGATGAAAATGGATTGTTTGGTGGAGAAGAAAACGGAGGTTTAATTTTCCCAGGATTTGTTTATGGAAGAGATGCTGCAATGACTGTTGCTAAAATCTTAGAAATAATAGCTAAAGAGAAAAAACCATTATCCAAGCTTGTAGCAGAATTACCTAATTATTACTCTAAAAAAATGAAAGTAGAATGTTCAGATGAACTAAAAGAACAAGTTATGGAAAATGTTGCAAAAGAAGTAAGTGAAACTACTGATTTTGAAATAGATACTACTGATGGGGTTAAAATATTAAAAGAAGATGGTTGGATTATTATAAGGCCATCAGGTACAGAGCCTATATTTAGATGTTTTGCTGAATCAGATAGTCAGGAAAAAGCAGATGAAATGGCAAAATGGGGAATTGAATTAGTTAAAAAATACACCAACTGATAATATTAGGTTTAAATAGCTATTTAAGCCTATATCCTTATATTTTTAAGTATATCTAAACTTTTTAGAAATTATCAAGACACTCTTCTTTTAAGAAAAATGCATCTTCATTATCTGGATTTTTAAGTAGAACTTTATCAAAACTAGCTACTGCTTCTTCAAATTTATGAAGTTCCATTAAAACTACGCCTTTATTTAATAAAAAGTCAATGTTATCTTTTTCAATATCAATTGCAGCATTGTAACATTCTAATGCCTTATCCATTTGGCCCAAATCGATATAAGCATTTCCCATCCTATTAAGTGCATTAGCATCCATTTCAGAATCATCTAAAGATAGTTTTACAGCACGGTTATATGAATCAATAGCTTCATTAGGCATCCCCATATCAGTTAAAAGATTGCCTCGTGCATTCCATACTTCTGGATTTTCACTATCTATCATAATAAGTTTATCATAAACTTCTAAAGCAGCATCATATTTTCTTAAAACCTCTAGTATAAAACCTCTCCAATATAAAACAATTGGACTATTAGGATTTGCTTTAATTGCATCATCACTTGCTTCAAGAGCACCATCAACATCACCGGAATTTAGAAGTGCAATTGCTTTATTGTTTATGATATATTCATTATCATGTTCAATAACTAATGCCTTATCATAACATTTAATGGCATCTTGAAATTTACCAAGTCTTGAAAGATTATCTCCTTGTTTATTTAATAAATAAACATCATCAGGATCAATTTTTAAAGCTGCATTATAACATAATGTGGATTTATCATATTTTCCACTGTCAAAAAGAATGTCTGCTCTTTGTGTAATCATGGCTTTTTCATCAATTTTATCTCCTTTCCAATCATCCACATCAAGTTTTTTAAAGTAAATTATTTGAAAATCATCATTATCTTTAATTTTATCAACATATTTCTTTTTAAAGTCTTTAACCATTTCATTGGCGTTTTCATATCCTTCTTTTTTAGCTAGTTCATCATTATTTTTAAGGTCTTTATATTTGATTTGATCAACATCTTCAACAATAGCTTCAAATATTTTCTTTTTTTCTTTAGAAACTAAATTCCAATAACAGTATAACCTATCCCCTCTTTTCAATGGTGTCTTCCATAGTTTACGAATAGTTATTGTTTTTTTACCTGTAATAATATCTATATCCTGACTTGAAAATGATAGAATAGGCATTTGGAAATCTCCATATTAATTTATTGTTTGTGCACCGAATTCTGATGTTTTTACTTTTATTTGACCATCAAAATATTCTTTTAATGATTCTGCTAACTCTACTAGTTCTACTGCATTTGGATTATCTACTTTTTCTAATGCAGGATCTAGGACATTTTGATTTCTAAATTGTTGAATCGTATAAATATCTGAAGTTACTGTACTAGCTATCTTTTTAACATCCTCATATGTTACTAATGTAGGAACAACTGTAGTTCTTGTTTCGAGGGCAACACCATATTTGTTTATTAATTCCATTGATTTTTTAACTTCCATCCCAATGTCTTCACCGACAATATGGCGATAATCCTCAAAAGGAGCTTTTACATCTAAGGATATGAAATCTAATAAATCCTCTTTTAAAATACTTTCTAATTCCTCAGGATATACTCCACTTGTGTCCATTTTTGTTTTAAGGCCTACTTTTTTAACATATCTTAATATATCTTTAACATCTTCACATTGGAGTAAAGGCTCTCCTCCTGAAATTACAATTGCATCTAGAAAGTCTTTATTGGAATCTATTTCTTCTTGGACTTCTGATAGTGTAACTTCTGTTTGATCAGATATTAGTTCTACATTGTGGCAAAATCTACAACATAATGGACAGCCTGACATAAATATCACTAAAGAGATGTTTCCATGAAATTCAAGGGAAGATACTACCGTTCCACCAACATACATATTTAATCCAAGACCTTTTTCATTATTTCAATAAATTTCTCATTTTCTTCTTGAGTACAAATACTAATTCTAATCCAGTAATCATCTAAACCTTTAAATGATGTACAATCACGAACAATGATACCTTCAGCCATTAATTTACGTGCTAATTCTGTGGCAGTCATACCGGTATCTTCTACATTGAATAAAATGAAATTTGATTTTGAGGGAAATACTTTTAAAGAGTCTATTTTATTTAATTCTTGATATAGGTATTCTCTGCTTTTAATTCCATCTTCAATAGATTTTTTAATATACTCCTTATCTTTTAAAGTATTTAATGCTGCAACATATGATAATCTTGTTAATGAGAATACTGGTTTAATTCTAAAGATATATTCTATGATTTCAGGGGAGGATAATCCAAATCCTATCCTCATTCCAGCTAATCCCATCACTTTTGACATTGTTCTTATAATGAAGATGTTTGGATATTTGTTTATTAAATCTTTATTTGTTACTTCTGAAAATTCAAAGTATGCCTCATCAACTACAACTAAAATATCTTCATTTATCTCTGCAATTCTTGAAATGTCTTCTTCAGAAATTAATGTTCCAGTTGGATTATTTGGAGTGCATAAAAAAATTATTTTTGTTTTATCTGTTATTGAATCTATTACTGAATCAACATCTAGTTGATTTTTATCTAAATCCCATCGAGCATATATAGGTACTGCACCATATTGAAGCAAAAGATATTCATAGTACATGTAAGATGGAATTGGGACAATGAATTCATCACCTTCATCAATGAAAGTCTTGGCTAATACATCGATTATTTCATCTGCTCCATCGCCACCGACAATCACTTGGTTGTCATTAACACCAGAGTACAATGCATACTCATGAATAATCTCCCTTAAATCTGATTCAGGATATCTATTAATAACATTAATTTCATCTTCAATAGCTGCAAGAGCCTTTGGAGAAGGACCCCATGGATTTTCATTAGAACCTAACTTAATAATATCCTCTTTATTAATACCAAATTCAGCAGCTATTTCATCTTGAGATTTACCTGGAACATAAGAGTCCATTTCACTAACAATTTGTCTTGGTTTCATAGTTTAATCTTCTTTATAGTTTTTAGAAATTTTACAATATTTATCAGCATTTTCTTGTATATGAGCTATTTGTTCAGGAGTTAACTCTTTAACAGCTCTTGCAGGAACTCCTAAAATTAAACTTCCCTCAGGAAATTCTTTACCTTCACTTACAACAGCACCTGCACCTACAATAGAGTTTTTATTAATATGTGCACCATTTAAAACAGTAGCATTCATTCCAATTAAAACATTATCCTCTAATAAAGCACCATGAACAACAGCACCATGACCTATTGAAACATTATCCTTAATTACAGTAGGAAAATCATCAGAACAATGAATAACACAATTATCCTGAACATTAGAATTATCACCAATTTTAATTGGAGCAACATCTCCACGAATTACAGCACCATGCCAAACAGATGCATTTTCACCTAGCTCAACATCACCTAATACTTGAGCTCCAGGACATATTATAACAGAGTCTTTTTTATTTATCATAATAAAACATCCTTATTCCTCATTTTTATCTTGAATTATATGATTTTGTTTAACTAATACACGAGTATTAGAAGGGACGTCCTCATATATTAAAACTCCAGAACCAATAGTAGAATTAATACCAATCTTCACACCAGGAGATAAACTAGAATTAATTCCAGTTTTAACAGAATCACCAATAATAGCTCCAAGTTTACGCCTACCACTATCTATTCTTTCTCCTTTAACATTAGTTTTAACATTAGCATTATCAAAACGTAAATTTGCAATATTAGTACCTGCTGCAATATTACAATTATGGCCAATTATAGAATCACCAACATAACTTAAATGATTTACATTAGTATTATCCATAATAATTGAATTTTTAATTTCAACTGCATTTCCTACATGAACATTATCAGCAAGATATGTATTACCTCTAATATAACAATTAGGACCTACATCTACATTTTTACCAATGTAAACATTTCCTTCAATGTATACACCTGATCTAATAATACTTCCTTCATCTAAGAATACATGGCCATTAATAGATGCTCCTTTCTCAACTTTGCCTTTAATAGTAGTTTTAATCTTAGAAATCATATCTTCATTAATTTCAAGTAATTCCCATGGCCTTCCAACATCAATCCAACTATTATCAGTTGTAAGCCCAATAACATTTTTACCCTCATCAACTTGCATTAAAACAGAATCTGTTATCTCATATTCTCCCCTTTCAGAAACCTCTGTTTCTGCAATTTTAGAGAAAATATCCTGATTAAACACGTAAATTCCTGCATTAATCAAATTACTTGGAGCTTCTTCAGGTTTTGGCTTTTCAACAATGTTTTTAATATTTTTGCCATCTATTTCAACAACTCCAAAAGAAGAAGGATTATCAACTTCAGTTAATAACATTAAAGTATCTGGTTTTTCAGCTTCAAATTCATTAATTATTTCCTTTAACACATCTCTACGTAAAATAACATCTCCATTTAAAACCATAATACTTTCATTAATGAAGTCTTTAGCATAACTTATAGCATTAGCAGTTCCTATGAAGTCCTCTTGTGTTTTATAAGAAATATTAACACCAAATTTAGAACCATCACCGAAGTATTCCTTAACAATATCTTCATGATAATTAACAATAAGTAAAATATCAGTTATTCCACTTTCTTTTAGAGCTTCTATATTATATTGAATAATAGGCTTTCCAGCTACTGGTAACATTGTTTTAGGCCTAGTAAGAGTTAATGGTCTCATTCTAGAACCTTCACCAGCACTTAAAATTACAGCTTTCATATATAAAACCTCATTTAAATATTATATAATATCTTTATAAGTTTTCATTAATAATTCTTAAACATTCACCACAAATAAAATTAGCTCTTTCAACATCTTTTGATTCTAAAGTAACACGAACATAATTTTCAGTACCAGAAGGTCTTACTAAAACCCAGCTACCATCTTCAAAAGTTAATCTAATGCCATCAATATTGTTAATTTCCTTAATATCATCAAAAGTATCAACTAACAATTCTTCCATATTTTCCATAATAGCTATTTTATCTTCTTTAGAACATGTAACTTTTTCACGCATATTAAAATAAGATGGAATCTTTTCTAAAAGTTTAGATAGTTTACCTTCTTTGGAAACAAGTTCAGCCATTCTTAATCCAGAAAGAATACCATCAGGACACATACAGAAGTCAGGATGAATCCATGTTCCAGATGGTTCTCCACCAAATGTAGCATTCTCTTCGATTATTAATTCAGCTACATTAACATCCCCTACTTTTGTTCTTAAAACACTACCGTTAACTTCTTCCATTGCTTCATCCATACATATTCCTGCATCAACAGTTGTTACAACAACATCTCCAAATTGTTTTGAAATAAGAGCTAGTAAGCTATCAAAAGGTGAGATATTTCCTTTCTCATCAATTGTAATCATCCTATCTGCATCACCATC
>JABUVA010000017.1:43302-44375 GCA_021442885.1 Methanobrevibacter sp.
CCAATAGCTACTACTGTTTCCATTAAATCTTTAAGATTATCTGCATTAGGTTCTGGATTTCTTCCTGGGAAAAATCCATCTGGTTGGGTGTTTAATGTTGTTACTTCACAACCGGCTTTTCTAAAGACTAAAGGTGATATTTCAGAGCCAGCTCCTGAAGCACAATCAATAACCACTTTTAAACCAGGTTTAATATCTACTAAATTAAGTAAGTCATCTACATATTGGCCTTTAATTTCATCATTATATTTAATTTGACCTATATTATCCCAGCTAACTGTAATATACTCATTGTTATTATAAATTTTTTCAATATCTGCTTCCTGATTTGAAGTATAAGCCATACCATTATTATTCCATAGTTTAATCCCGTTATACTGAGATGGATTATGGGAAGCTGTAATCATAATACCTGCATCTGCACCTAATTTTTCACAAGCATAACCTACTAATGGAGTTGGAACCATACCAATTTTAATAACATTAACTCCACCTTCTAAAATACCTGCACAAATAGCTTGATCCAGCATTTCATTAGTTGTCCTTGTATCATATCCTAAAACAACATTTCCAGAATTGCCTAAATAATAAGCTAAAGATTTACCAACCTTCAAAGCAAGTTCAGAGTTAACCTCATCTTCTACAAGACCCCTAATACCTGAAGTTCCAAATAGCTTTTTATTTACCATTAAAAATCCTCCTTAAGCACCAAATTTATGAGAATTATTCATTAAATCCATTAAAATATTCATAACATCAGAACCGCGAATTCTAGAAAGCCCACCTTTCGCAGCATCAACTTCAGAGAATTTATCAACATCATCAACTCTTACTTCAGGACCAATAATAATCATAGGAACAGGATCACCAGAATGATTCATAACAGAAATTGGAGTTGAATGATCAGCAGTTAAAATTAAATAAACATCCTCCAAGTTTTTAAGTTTACTCATAACAACTTTATCGACTTTTTCAATAAATTTCAACTTTTCTTCCATATTACCATCATGGCCTGCTTCATCAGCACCATCAATATTTACTAAGAAGAAATCATAATCGGAATTTTCAACATT
>JABUVA010000017.1:47341-52170 GCA_021442885.1 Methanobrevibacter sp.
GGGAATTGAATATGAAACTAATACAATTAATTTAGATATTGGTGATAAAATTTTACTCTATACTGATGGAGTTACAGAAGCAAATAATTCATATAATGAATTCTTTGGTGAAGAAAAATTAAAAGAAATAGTTGAGGAAAATGATAATTTAAGTGTTGATGAATGTGTTGAAAATATAAAAAATAGAGTGTTAGAATTTAGTGGAAAAGATAATCAATTTGATGATATTACTCTTCTTATGGTAGAATATACCGGTAAAAAAGAAAAAGATTAATCTAAATATTTTTTAATTGTTAAAATATTTTGATTATCCTTATATTCATATGTAACATCATCTGCATTATTAAGGTATAAAAATATCCCCCAGCCACCAATTTCTCTTTCTTCAGAGCTTAATGAAGTATTAGGAGATTCTTCTTTTAATGGATTAAATGGCATCCCTTCATCAATAAATGAAATAATAATGTTTTTAGAATCATCTGAAATATCATATTTAATTATAACTTCTTTAACATCATCATAAGCATAATTGGCAATATTTACAAATATCTCCTCAATGATTAAATCTAATTGGAATAGAGATTTAAAAGATATATCCTCACCTAAATCTTCATGTATCTTATTTAAAATATTATCTAAATTTTTAGTTTCAGACATTACTTTTATTTCATTCATTATAAATCACTCTACTTTTAAATCAGGTTCTTGAAGAGCTAAGAAGAACCTCTTATGAATATCATTTATAATTATCCTTGGAGGTTTTAATTGAGAAGCTGGAGCACCTTTAGCAACCATTAAATCTTTATACAACAAATATGTTTCAGGTTGGAGAACTTTCAAATCAATTGGTTTTAATTCATCCCTATATCTCCTATAGCTAAAACTAGGATTAGCTTCACAAATAAGCTCGTCAATTCTTTGTTGAACTTCATAAAGGTCAATATTATCTGGCAATTCTCCAATTTCAATTAAACAAATATACCTCATAGGGTCTTCTTCACCCCACATTGAAAAATCAATGATATTTATTCCAAATTCCTTTTCAACTTTAGATATAATACCAGTAATCATTTCTTCAGTAGTTTTTTCTCCAAATAAATTAATATTTTGATCAATTCTATATAAAAAATCAATAATTGGAGTTTCATTAAACATTCCAGTTACTTTAATAGCATCTCTCATTTTATACCTATAAAAACCAGATAAGTTAGTTGTAATTACTTCATATGATTTACCAACTTCTAATTGATCTAATGTTTTAACATCCTCAGGATTGTCAGAATCTAATTCTAAGAATTCATAAAACATACTATCTGGAATTAAAATTGCATCAGAACTATTCAATTCAACAGGAAGAGAAAATAATCCTTCAGAAGCATTTAAACCAAAGTGGAAAAAATTTAAACTAGGGCCTGCAAATTCATCAATTATTTTATTTAAATAATTGGTGAATCCTCCAGTTCCAACGCCAGTTGCAAATTTAAGATTTGGCCACACCATAGGAACAAATTGATCATTTTCATGCTCTTCAAATATTTCTCTAAGTTTTTGGGCTCTTTCAGGCATTGGTTGAATCTTTTTAGATAAACTTTCCCTTACTTCATCTGACATTTCAACAGTACTATTAATTGTACCAGTTTCAATATCCGAAACTAACATCCTCCAATTCTTTTTAATATATCTTAAAATCTCTAAAAATATACTAGAAAAACTGTAGGTTATACTTGTTACATCTTCCTTCATTAATCCAAATAAAGAATGAATATAACGTGTATTAGTACTTGGATCAGGAACTAATGCCTCAATTGGACTTGTAAAGAATAATGGCAATGCATCACCCATCCTTAAGATGATTTTTCCAGATATTGCACCATATGAAGCCCCATTTTTAAGAGTAGTAACATTTGATTCTGCTAAATTAAAAATAGGTTCATTAATCCAATCAATGCCTAATTNGATTTTTCCAGATATTGCACCATATGAAGCCCCATTTTTAAGAGTAGTCATATCCGATTCTATTAAATTAAAAATAGGTTCATTAATCCAATCAATGCCTAATTTTTTTGCTATTACCACTGTTCTAAAAGCAAGATTGTATTTTCCATTAACTTGTTGAGATATATCAGAAACAGGTATTCTCTTAGGGTTTCCCATTGTTCCAGAAGATTTTGCATAATGATTGATATCATATGCTGAAATTAGATTTTCTTCACCATTTTCAGTCATTCTTATAATATATTCAATATAATCATCATACGTAGTTAATGGAACATTTTTACGATAATCATCTATTGTTTTTATATCTTTGAAGTTATGTTTTTTACCAAATTCTGTATCTTTATTATCATAAATAATTTTCATTAAGAGCTCTTCATTATATTTCATTGGATTTTTACTCATTTCTATTAAGTTTTCATAAACAGGTTCTCCCTCAGACATCAGTTTCATATTCATTTGACCAACAGGTTTTAATTTAGAAATATCCATCTTACCACCATTTATTCAATAGTTAAAACATCAGTAAATCCAGTTGCTTCTAAAACTTCCATAATCATAGAATTGATATTTTTAACAATAAGCCCTTCTTTATTATCCATTAATTTATGAGTAAATAAAACTACTCTAAGACCAGCACTAGAAATATAATCTAAATCTGAGAAATCTAAAATTAATTTAGAAACATCTGCAGCAGATTTTTTAATTTCACTATCAAGTTCTGGTGCTGTATTTGTATCTAATCTTCCAACTAATTTAATTGTTAATGTATTGCCATTTAATTCTTTATTAATATCCATTTTAATCACCTAAATTTTTTTAAGAAGATGCATTTCTATACATCTCTGCGTATAAACCATTTAATTTTAATAATTCATCATGGGATCCTACTTCTTTAATATCACCATCTTTCATAAATATTATTTTATCAGCATTTTTAATAGTAAATAATCTATGTGCAATAATAAAAGTTGTTCTATCTTTCATTAATTTCTCCATAGCTCTTGTAACCATTGCTTCAGTTCTGGTATCCATTTGTGAAGTAGCTTCATCTAAAATTAATATTTTAGGATTATCCAGTATTGTTCTTGCAAGAACTAATAGCTGTTTTTCACCAACTGAAAGAGAAGAATTTTCTTCACTAATAAAAGTGTCATAACCATCTGGAAGTGTGTCAATAAATGTATCACAACCAACAAACTTAGCTACCTTGACGATTTCTTCCATGGTTGCATTTTCTTTTCCATAAGCTATATTTTCAGCTATTGTTCCATCAAATATCCAAGAATCCTGAAGTACCATTCCAAATGCTTTTCTTAACTCTGTTCTCTTTAAATCTTCAATATTTTCACTATCAATTAAAATTTTACCTCCATCAATATCATAAAATCTCATTAATAAATTGATTAAAGTAGTTTTACCTGCTCCAGATGGTCCCACAATTGCCATCACCATTCCAGGTTTTGCATCTAAAGAAACCTCATGAAATAGCTGTTTTTTAGGAACGTAACCGAAATCCACATCTACAAATGTAATTCCTCCATTTACTTTATCAACATCCAAATCTTTCTTAATATCGTCATTTTCTTCTTCATCAACATCAAGTACTTCAAATACTCTTTCTGCTGATGAAAAATCACTTTGAACTAAATACATTGCATTCGCAATAGCAGTTAAAGGAGCAGTTAGCATTTGACCATATAATAAAAATGATAAAAATCCACCAATTGTAAAGTCTCCTGTGATAATTAAAAATGCCCCAAATATTGATAAACAAATATAAGCAACATTATTTATTATCAAACTAACTGGTAAAATAAATCCTGAAAAAAATTTAGACAATAAATATGATTTATAAAATTTTTTATTAATCTCATCAAATGTCTCAATAGATTTATTTTCCATATTATAACTTTTTATTAAAGTATGGTTATTGAAAATATCCGCCATGAACCCATTTAATTCACCTACAGCTGATTGTTGTTGTTTAAATTGATTTCTAGTTTTTGATGTTATGAATTTCATCAATAAAAATTGAACTGGAAGAGCAACAAGATAAATTAATGCTAATTTCATATTTACAACTAGCATCATTATAAATACTAAAACAATTACTAAAAATTGAGCAATGAGATTAATTAAATCAGTTTCTAGTAAACGTTCTACAGTTATCATATCATTGGTTAAACGTGCTAAAATATCTCCAGAAGGAGTCACATCTAGATAATTAATTGGAACTTTATTTAATTTCTTAACAATTCTTCTTCTGAGTTTAAAAGAAACATCACGAGATAGGTCTAACATTATTTTATTTGAAACAATTGTTGCAATATTCCCAAAGATGTATAATGCAGCAATCACTAAAATCATGAAAATTAAATAATTCATGTCAAAAAATTGATAACCATTTTGAACATAAGCTGATAGGAAATCAATAATATTTCCCGCCATTTTTGGAGCATAAGCTATGGCAAAATTTCCAATTGCGACAATAATAATTGCAAATAAAAATTTATTTCTATCTTTAAAACTAATATTTGCTAATAGCCTCTTAAGAATTGTTATGGTAGAATCATTGGCCATTTAAATCACTCCTATCTAAATATGATTGAGTCTCATAAATTTCTTGATAAAGATTACAAGATTTTAGAAGTTCCTCATGTGTTCCTTGTTGTACTATTCTTCCTTTATCTAAAACAACAATATTATCAGCACCTCTAATTGTATTTATCTTCTGTGCAACCATGAAAATTGTTTTGCCTTTTAAATATTTTTTTATATTTTCTCTAACTATTTTTTCTGTTTTTGCATCAAGTGCAGAAAAACAATCATCA
>JABUVA010000017.1:54616-60668 GCA_021442885.1 Methanobrevibacter sp.
AAATATGGCTTTAATTTATCTACATTAACACCAACAGATCCACCAAGCCAAAACATAGCCAATATTAAATATGGCCAGTAATATTTTGGAATGAAAAATTCTTTTCCTTTGTTTAATAAACTTTCAAGAAACCCTGCTCTTTCAACATGAGGTTCCAAGTATCCTTCAAAAAGTTTTCTTTCATCTTCAGTGATATTTATTCTTTTAGTAATAGTACCATTTTTTAAATCGTTAATAATTTCCTCTGCATGTTCTTGCGCATATTTAAATCTTGAATAAACTCTTCCAGCATTATTAGCTAATATAATAAAAATATCATCATATCTCAATGCAAATAACATTGAAAGATACATTGAAGCTTCTCCATCACTAAGCCCCATAATTTCAATAGGATAGGATACTGTTTTTTGAGCTAAAGCTGAATTGTCAAATGTTTTACCAGAAGCAAAACCAATCTCAATTCCACCTTTTGTCTTTTTATTGGGGCTTGCAGAAGTTACTGAATAAAAATGAAATCCATCGAAAGACTCTGGATTATATAAATCCACATCCTTTTCTTTAAAACGATTTAATAAAATATCGGAGTTTTTAATTTTTTCAAGAAGAACTTTTGTTAAATACAACCTTCGCAGATTTAAAACAATGGATTTTGCTTTTTTACTTTTTTCATTTTCTGGAATCTTTTTAGAATTGCCTGTAGTTCCAGATGTTGATATGAAAAATGAAGTTCTTCCAGGGAATAGAATATTTTCTTCACCCTCCGCCATTCTTTCAATATAATCGCTAATGTCATCATATTCAAGTATAGGTACTTTTTCTTGATATTCTTTAATAGAACTAATACTTTCAAAATCAAATTTTTGACCAATTTCAGTGTCTTTAGAATAATTTAAAATATCAAAAAGAGTTTTTTCTTGAACATCATAACAATTTTGACATAATTCTAACCAAAATGGAATTAGTTCTTTGGAATCCATAGATGAGATTTTTTCAAGTAATTCCATTTAAACACCTCCTTAAAAAAGTCAATAAATCTTTTCGAATATTTAATTGAAGTATACTAAATCAATGTTACTACTAGGATTTAATTTTCTAAAAATTTCCACATTCTGATTTTTATTATAATTCTTTGAAACTAAATAAAAAATACCTTCTATAACATCATATTAATTAAATATATCTAGAACTTAATATAAAATATTTTCTAGAACAGTTGATTAGTTAGTATATCTTTTATTTTCCTATCTTCAATCTTTTATATCACCTATACAATCAAAATCCCCGTTTTATCCTATAAATACTTTGAAGCAATTATAAAATGCATTATCTAAAATAATTTTTTACTAATTGTATGAGTTATTTAATTTTAAAATAGAATGATATTCAAAAAATACTAGTAATATACTATAAAATTTTGAGAAATTAATTAAAAAAATAATTATTTATGTATGTTTATATAAAATAATAATTAAGATTGAATTAAGAATTATAATCAGACAAAAGAAGAATTAATAAGATAATATACTTATTAGAAATAATAGCTATTAATAGGTGATTAAAATAAAAATTATAGAAGCTATAAAACATATGATAAATAGCCCTAAACCACAATATATAAAAAATGGGGTTATAATAGCTATTTGTTTTATAATATATGGAGTAGTAGGTTCTATTCTTATAATGCATTTGAATCTTGTTGATTCTTTATATTATTTTGTAATCACCATGGCGACTGTAGGGTATGGAGATATTGTACCTAAAACTTTAATTCAAAGGATATTCGCAATTACACTAGCTTTAGGAGGGTTTGGTTTAATAGCATATATCTTTGGTGTTTTATTAGAAAATTTCCAATATAATATGAGTGTATACTCAAAGGGAGAAAAAATGTATAAAAAAATAAAAAACATGGAAAATTATTATGTTATTTGTGGATATGGACGTGTTGGAAAAGTAGTTGTTAGCGAACTTGAAAAAAGAAATCAAAATATTGTTATAATCGAAAAAAATGATAAATTAACAGAAGAAATTAACCCTGATAAAAAAACAGTTGTGCTTAATAAAGATGCAACAGATGATGAGCTTTTAAGTAAAGTAATATATAAACAATGTAAAAGTGTTATTGTTACAACTGGAAGTGATGTTACAAACTTATTTATTGTATTAGCTATACGAGAACTCCAACCAGATGCATGGGTTGTCTCAAGGTGTAGCAAAACAGAAAATGTGAAGAGATTATACAAATCTGGAGCTAGCAAAGTAGTCTCACCAGAAGTGATTGGAGGATTAGATCTTTTCTTTGAAGCTTCAAAACCTCATTTAATTAGACTTACATTAAAACATAATGTTGATGATATTGAAAGAGAAATTAAAATGGTAATTGATAATAACTGTACTATAGAAAATATAGATTACCATTTTCCAGGTGTTAAAACTCCTTTATCACGTAAAATTGGAGTAATGACTGAAGAAGACATATCTAAGTTTTTATATATTTATGAAAACGATCCTGAAAAAATGGATGCATTAAGAAATTTATATAACTCTGTTAATGAAATTCATTCCCATTGGGTATCTGGAACAGATAAAGAGTTTATTAATAAATTAATAGAAAAAATAGAAAAAACTGACAAGTTAATAGGCATTAACCTTACTGATGAAGAAATAGCTGAAATAACATCAAAATATATTAAATAAGTTTAATCTAAAAATAAAAAAAGAAAGGGAAAAATACCCTTAGAATAAGTCTTGTAGGTCTATTTTATATGCACCTAAGTTTCCACCAAAGTTACCTGCATCAATTTCCAATACACCAGGAACAGTACAAGCAGCTTCAATACCTGCTTTCATAGCAGCACGTACAGATTCTTCATCAGCACCATCAATTACAATTTCAAATACACCATGTGCATCTTCTCTGATGTTAGATTCCATACCTTTTTCTTTTAAACCAATACACATTTTTTCATTAGTAGATGCATCTAAGAACTCATAACTATTACAACCTACTTTTGAACCAGAAGCAACCATACCTCCAGGGAACGGAGTAATAACTTTAGGGATTGCAGCAATTGCATCAACAGCTACTTCAGCTGCAACTAATCCGGACATTTTACTATCAGCAACAATAAAGAAGTTACCTCCAGCAACACCTTCTTTGTAACCTAATTTATCTTCAACAAGGAATTCACCAGACATGATAGGGATAGCATAAACTTTTCTACCATCAATTTCTATGGTTTCTTCATATCCATCACCGAAGAATTTTAATTTGAAACCTGTTTTAAGTAATTCATCTTCATCTTCAAGAAGGTTGAAAACTGCAGTAGTTGGTGCTGTTAAAATACACATACCTACTCTTTCAAGAAGTTCATGATCTAATTTCTTTTTAGAACCATTACAAATCATAATAGCGTAACCTGGTCTCCCATCAGGAGTTTCAGTTGGAGGTACGTAACAATCAATACCTGCTTCAGCAGGACATCCAATAACAGAAGTTCCGTATCCAGTAGCCTCAGTAGCTGCAACATGAGCTAAATTTCTAGTAGCAGCTGTGACAAGTATTCTTGAAACTTTAATACCAAACGCTTCTGCGTAATTATCTTTAATATTTACACCATTAATTTCCATTATTTCACCTTATTTAAAAAAAATTTTGGTATGATGATAATTTATATTTTAGAAATAAAATAAACTTTTCTATTTATTTTTGTTATCAAAGTCTTTATCAAAAACTTTACCATCTTCCCCGATTTCCTCAAATTCATCTGCAATTTCTTTAACTGTCTCATCTGCAGTTATATTTATAGAAACTTTGTCGAATATAGATTTACCATAATAAGGAACAATACACATTCCTATCATAGTAATCATCCAAAAGGAGATTAATCTCTCAACAACAGTTGCAGCAGCACTAATTGAAGAAGAAACGCCTGCCATTGAAAAAAATATAATCATAATTCCATCAATAGCACCAATTCCACCAGGTAATGCTGGTATCATCCCTACTAATGACGCCATAATAAATACTTCACCAATGATTATAGGACTAACATGTGCCCCAAATGCTAAAAATACGACGTAAACACGTAAAATCTCAAAAATCCAAATAATAAAAGATAAAGGAAGTGCATATTTAACTATGTTATTTTTATCGAGCATTATCTGCATTGTTTCTTGGAATCCATCAACAATATCAATTACTCTTTTTTCAGTTTTCTCTGAATTTTTTTTATAAAATTTTCTAAGGAGTTTTATTATGAAATTAGAAACCTTTCTACCAAAAGTCTTATTTAGAACTAAATAAAGTACAACAATTAAAACAACAACAATAGCAATTACTGCTAAAATCAATGTAATAAGTAGCCATAATTCTATCTTAAAATAAAAAGTAACACCAATTATGGTTAAAATAGCTAGTATAATAAATGGAAATGTATCTAAAGCTCTATCTGCAATTACAGTTGCTAATGTCTCTTCGAAAGGAAATCCAGAATCTCTTGATAAAATATAAGCCCTTACAGGTTCACCTCCACCTCTTCCAGCTGGAGTTATATTATTAAAAGCAAGACCTACAAAAGTCATTGGTAGAACCTCTTTCATACCTACTCTAATACCTGCAACTTTATTAACAATATTCCATCTAAAAGCATATAAATAACAAACAAAAAATTCAATTACAATAGCTAGTAAAATAAAATAAAAATTAGCCTTATTTAAAGCAACCACTATTTGATCAATACCAACTACATAAAGCATAACTGCAAGGATAATTAAACTTATTACAAGAAATATTAAAGATTTATGATTCAAAATTTCACCATTATTATTTACACTATAATATTTTTTATTAATGTTTATATATTAATTTAATCAAATTATAAAATTAATGCGATACATATACAAAAATGATGTAATAACTATTTTAAATTATTCTGGAAGAATGATGATATTTGTAGGAATAATGTTTCTAATTCCTATAATTGTAGATTTAATTTATCTAGAATTTAATTTAATAAATTATATCATCCCTGCTATAATTTCTATTGGTTTAGGCTTTATTTTTGATAAAGGATTAGATAATCATAAACGAAGTATGAACTTAAAACATGCTATGGTTATTTCTGCATTTATTTGGTTATGGGCATGTTTTATAGGTGCAATTTCTGTTACATTAATAACACATCTTGATTTTGCATCTAGTATTTTTGAAAATATGTCTGCTCTAACAGGTACAGGAATTACTATGTTTTCAAATGTAGAAGGCTTACCTTATTCAGTGTTATTTTTAAGAAGTTTAGAACAATGGGTTGGAGGATTAGGAGTAATTATTCTTGTTATTGGAGTTATGAGCAAACCAGGAACATCTTCATCTAAATTATATAAATCAGAAGCCCGTGAAGATCGTCTAGAACCTAGTATTAAAACAACACTTCAAAAAACTTTTTTAATATATATTATTTATACCATTATTGGAATTGTACTATATATAATTGCAGGAATGCCTCTTTTTGATGCTATTAATGCTACTTTTACTTCAATAGCTACTGGAGGAATGTCTATTAAAAATGCCAACATTGGATATTATAATAATAAATATATTTATTTAGTAACTATTTTTATTATGATAGTAGGTGCTACAAGTTTCACAACTCACTATAGACTCATAAAAACTCGTGGAAAATCCCTTCTTCAAGATGTTCAATTTCAATTATTAATTGTACTTATAATAATGGGATGTATATTATTGGCATTGTGTACTGGCCTTAATTCAATTAATAGTCTATTTACAGTCACATCAGCCATTACAACAACAGGAGCTGCAGTAGAACCTGCACAAGTTTTTGAAAGTTGGCCAGCTTTTGCACTACTGATTATATTAACCTATATGTTAATAGGAGGTTCTAGTGGTTCAACAGTAGGTTCAATTAAACTTATAAGAGTTATACATTTTTTCAAAGGAGCATATGCCCACGTAAAAGAAATCATGTCTCCCGAAGGTACTGTAATTCCTATTAAGGTTTCAGGAAAAGCAGTTCCTGAAAAAGTAATT